>JAEZGD010000281.1 GCA_023417165.1 Planctomycetota bacterium | reverse complement strand
GATGCAGACCAGCTTCACGTTGCAGACCGCAGACGGCGTGGCGATTAAGAACGCCGTCTATCACACGCTGAACGTCGTCGGCGATCAGCGCGGCGAGATCCATGTCGGCGAGTTCAAAGTCGTTACCGAGTAGCCATGTCGCAGCCCATTACTTGCCGGTGGATGGCGGCGGCGCTGCTCGCGGTGCTTGCCGTAACGAGCGTCTTCGGCCAGGCCGACCTTCGCCCAGGGCGATTGGCCAAGGCCGAGTTAGCCGCGCTCGAGCCGGGTCTAAAATTGCAATTTTACACGCTTGATGATCTAGAGACGCCTTTCGATACGCGACTCGTGCGCGTCGCCGCATTGCACGTACCACACGGCGAGCCAGCCACGCCTTTTCATCCGCCAGGGCCGTTTGTGGCGCGGCTGACGGGCTATCTCAAAGCGCCGCTGAAAGGCACGCACACCTTCCACGTCGAATCCACGCACAAAATTGCGGTGCGCATCAACGGAGCGAGCAGCTTTCAACACTCTTCCGATGAGCCCGTTACCGCGAAGCTCGAAGGGGTGGAGATCGTCAAAGGCTATAACACGCTGGAAGTGACGTTCGTCACCACTGCGCGGCGCGATGCAGGCTTTCGCATCGGCTGGTCGAGCAGTGAGTTTCCTGTCGAGCCGCTGCCGACCGACGCACTCTTTACCCGGGGTGACGATGAACGACTGCTGGCCGGGCAGTTACAGCGCACGGGACGCGACTTATTTGCGTCGCACGGCTGCGTGCAATGCCATCGCGTGAGCAAGGACCACGCACATACGGTTGCCATGCCGGAATTGTCGCGAGAAGCACCGTCGCTGGTTGGCGTTGGCTCACGACTAAACGAACCATGGCTACGCGCCTGGCTCGTGAATCCTCGGCATCTGCGCCCAACGGCGACGATGCCGCAAGTGCTGCCGGGCGATGCAAAGCAGCAAGCGCAGGGGGCGGCCGATATCGCGGCGTATTTGATGACGCTAAAGAATGCCGAGCCTTCCGCAGCCGAGCCTATGACGGAAGAGCAGGTGGTCGCAGGGAAAGCAGCGTTTGAGAACTTGGGATGCATCGCCTGTCATTCCACATTGCCGCCCGACGCTGAAGATCCGTTCGCCCGGCAGTCGTTGCACTTCGTTCAGGCGAAGTTTGCCAACGGCCAGCTTCAGCAGTTTCTGCGAGCGCCCCAGCAGCATTATGCATGGAGTCGCATGCCTGACTTCCGGCTCAGCGAGGAGGAAGCCGACGCCCTCGCCGCCTTTCTGAACTCACCTACTACAAGCGATATAAAACCAACGCCCGCTGCCACCGACGGCAATGCCGCGCGCGGCCAGAAGCTGTTTACTTCGACCGGCTGCGTGAGTTGCCATCGCATCAACGAGCAGCCGGCCGCCGCGCAGCTTCTGCCGCTGGCTGCCAAGCCATCTGCGACAGGTTGTCTGGCAGAGCGTCCGACCGATCCTGCACCGCGGTTTGGCTTCACGGCCGAGCAAAGGCGCGCTCTGCAAGCGTTTTTGGCGACCGATCGCACGTCGCTACAACGCGATACGCCGGCCGAGTTTTCGCAGCGGCAGGTCAAGTCGCTGAACTGCGTTGCCTGTCATCGCCGCGATGGCAAAAGCAGCGTTCTATCGTTGGTACTAACCGAGGAAGGTGAACAAGGACTCACGCCGGAAGTATTGCCACTGCTTACCTGGAGCGGCGAGAAGCTGAAACCGGCGTGGACTGAAAAACTGCTCGCAGGCAAGCTCGATCAAACAGCGCGGCCCTGGTTACGCACGCGAATGCCGGCATTTCCCACGCAAGCAAAATGGCTGGCGACGGGCCTTTCGCACGAGCACGGCTTTGCGACCGACGAAGATCCGCGGCCAGAGCACGATGCGGCTCTGGCTAAAGTTGGGGCGCAGCTCGTCGGCGAACAGGATGGCTTTAGCTGCATCAAATGCCATGGCATTGGCCAGCAGCCGCCGCTCGCACCGTTCGAAGCGCCTGGCATTAACTTGGTCGGCGCGGCCGAGCGTTTGCGCCATTCGTATTACCCGCGCTGGATGTTCGATCCGCCGCGCGTCGATGTGCTGACCAAGATGCCGAAGTTTTCGGCGGATGGCAAAACCACAGGCGTCAGCGCGCTCGATGGCGATGCCGCGCGGCAATACGAAGCGCTGTGGCATTATCTGCAAACGCTGCCAGCGCGATAAGCGCTGCGATTCATGCTGCAGGATCTTTGTGATAGTAGCGGCTCAGCACGCGAATGCGATGCACCTGATACGCCACCATCACGCCCAGCGCCGCCAGGCCAATCGCAAAATAGATCGGCGAATAGAGCGGCCAGCGCGCATCGCTGATGAGATACACCAGCAGGCCAAAGCCCGTCAGGCAGGCCGCCAACATGAAGATCACCAGCCGCACGCGAAAGAATAGCCCCGCCGCCACGACCAATAGCGGATAGCCGATCAGCAGCCCATCGAGGGGCGGCCCGGTCAAGTACAACGCGATGGTCAACAACCCCGCATCGGTCGCCGCCCATGCGAAGCGACCAATTTCAGCCCGTCGAGGAAGGTGCAACAATCGCTGAAAAAACACGCTGGCCACCGCCCAGGCGGTGAACAGCAGCGTCATATTCAGCATGTATTCGTACGAACCGCGCAGCGTCCAGTGCAGCACTTGCAATGCCGCCACCATTAATCCAATCACTGCCAGGTGTGCAACCAAGGTCGGTTGCCTTCGCGACCAACGGCGCAGGCGCGGCCACGTTCCCGCGCGGCGCGCTTCGACCGGCTCGCCGAGTAAATAACGTTGCAAATCGTCGGCCAGCGCGGTCGCCGAGGGATAGCGATTCTCTGGGCGCTTCTCTAAACAACGCAGCACAATCCACTGCAATTCGCGAGGAATCTGCGGGTTGATTTGCCGCGGCAGGGTCGCTTCCGATTCCAGCACTGCCAGGATCGTATCGAGCTTCGACTCAGCGGCGAACGGCGGCCGACCAGTCAAGCACGCGTACAGAATCGCGCCCAAGCTATACACATCGGCAGCGTCAGTAATCTCGTTGACGCGTCCGGCTGCTTGCTCCGGCGCCATATAGCTAGGCGTGCCGACGATATCGCCGGTGCGCTCGTCGGTCCCCTCTCCTTCGCGCCATTTGGCCAGGCCAAAGTCGGCAATGCGCGGCTCGCCTTTGCTATCGAGCAAGATGTTGGCAGGCTTCAAGTCGCGATGAATGATCCCCTGCTCGTGTGCATACGCGGCGGCGATGGCGATTTTGCGCACGATCTCGGCGGCCGTGGCGGGATCGAGCGGGCGCATTTTCAGCACGTGATCCAGCGTCGGACCATCGACAAATGCCATCGAGAAATAACTGCGCCCCTCGCGCTGCCCCACCTCATAGATCGGCACAATATGGGCATGGCTGAGCTTGGCGGCAGCCGACGCTTCCGCATGAAAGCGTTTTACATCCTGCGCGTTGGCGAACTCGCCAGACAGGATCATCTTGAGCGCTACGATGCGTCCCAGGCTTTGCTGCCGCGCGCGGAAGACGACGCCCATCCCGCCGCGCCCAATCTCTTCCAGGAGTTCGTACTCACCGAATTGACCGAGAAGCGCATCGGCTGCTACTGCGGGGCGCTCGGCGGAGCCCAGATCGATGGTCACTTCCTCGGCGTTCGAGGCGTCCGGCGCTGCATCGTGCGCCGCCATTGCCAACTCGAGCTGGCGACACAGATCGGGATTCTGCTCCAGCAATTGCTGCAACGCCGCAGCGTCCAGCAGTTCCGATAAGGCGTGGCTGGCTTGGCTCGTTTCAGATTGGCCCGAGGACGAAGTCATGCCCCTATTCTGGCAGATCGCCAGCCGCGAACCAAGATTGCCGACTGCCCAGCGCCAGCCCGGCGATACAAACCGTCGTCCTAGAACCAATACAGCGGGCTAGGTCATTAATTCTGCTGCGTGGCAGTAATCCTGGCAACGAGCAACGCCAGTAAGGAAGTAGCATGTTCCCTTACTGGCGCTCGTGAAAAATAGCGATGCCGGCCTAAGCCCAGGCCTACGCGCTTTCGGCTTCGTACTGATCCTCGTCCCACAGGCCGTCCTCTTCTTCGGCGATCTCCTCGCCTTCGGCATCGGATTCCTCGTAGGTTTCCTCCTCCTCAGCGATCTCCTCTTCGTCGTCGGCAGCCTCTT
>JAEZGD010000266.1 GCA_023417165.1 Planctomycetota bacterium | reverse complement strand
CAAGTACATAGCAGCGGTTGCGCGGAGGCGCATTGAACGGCATTTGCAGCTTGAAGCGCGGCCGCTTTGCCTTTAAGAAACCGTCAGAATTCTTCTAACGATAGGGGCGTGTCGAGATCACGCCGTCTTCTGGACTGCTGGCCGATGCATACAAACGCTTCGGAATGCGTCCCGCATTGGCCGCCAAACGCCCGGCATCGCAGGCGAGTTTCATTGCCTGGGCCATGGCCAAAGGATCACGCGCATGCGCGATGGCTGTATTCAATAAAACGCCATCCACCCCCAACTCCATTGCCATGGCGACGTCGCTAGCAGTCCCCACTCCTGCATCGACAATCACGGGATAATCGGGATCGCCGTCTTTGAGATACTCGAGGCAGATCCGAATGTTGTTGGGGTTCAAAATGCCTTGGCCGGAGCCAATCGGACTGCCCGCCGGCATCACGGCGGCCGCGCCGGCTTGCTTCAACCGCTTGGCGAGCACCGGATCGTCGGTGGTGTAGCACAAGACTTGAAAGCCATCGGCGACCAGCTTTTCAGTAGCGGCCAGCGTCGTGATCGGATCGGGAAGCAGCGTACGGCTGTCGCCGAGTACTTCGAGCTTCACCCAGTCCGCGCCGGGATTCTCGAGTCCCAGCAGAATCTCTCTGCCTAGCCGCGCGCAGCGCACGGCGTCTTCGACGGTATAGCAGCCCGCAGTGTTGGGAAGCAGCGTGTAACGATCGAGATCGATCGCGTCGAGGATGTTTTTGCCTTCACCGTCGTACAAACGTTCGCGCCGTACGGCCACCGTCAAGCAATCCGCGCCCGAGAGCGCGAGCGCTTCGGCCATGATGTCGAATGTTTCGTACTTGCCGGTGCCGACGATCAGGCGGCTCTTCAGCGTGTGCGAGCCAATGCGCAAGACGTCTGCGGTAGAAGAAACCTCGGTGGTCATGTGCTGTTATCCTCCGCCCACTAGCGTTACCACTTCCACTTCATCGCCGGCGCACAGCACGTGCGTTTCATGCAGGCGGCGGGAGACGACTTCGCGATTCACTTCGACCGCCACCAGTTTGGGCGTTAGCTGCAATTCGGAAAGCAATTCCGAGATCGTGGCGGCCTCGCGAACCTCTCGCGGTTGGCCATTGAAGGTAATCTGCACGGGCGAAGCTCGTTCAAAAAGCGAAAGGGATATGCGCGCATTCTAGCGCGCCTATCCCTTGACGACAATGTAGGCAAGCCGCGCCGGCCAGTGACATCACCGATCGGCCGGCGAAGTCGGCGACTATTCGCTCAGGTTCAGGCTGCGCGCGACACCGATATCGAGCTTGCGAATTTCCATGACGGCCGGAGCAGCAGCGGCCAACGCCGTGCGCGGATACAGCATGCCGTAAGCGACAAAGGCGCCGGTGTTGGCGTCGCAGACATACAGGGTCGAGTTGGCAGGATTCGCGCCCGCGCCGCCGCGGACGAATGTGGTTTGGCCAGAGACCATCAGCAGGTTGACCTTCTTCCCACGTTCTACCTTCAGGTCGCCGAGCACGTTGGTCTTGCCGACCAGAGTAAACGTGTACGCGCGGCTGTTCATCACAAAGACGCGCAGCTCGCCGGTCAGGAAGTCGAGCGTCGCCAGGCCTTCCATTCCTTCTTCGATCGGCAAGGTGCAGATCGCCATGGTGTCGGTGCCATGCGTCGCGAGGGCGTGCAAGGGGATTTCTGGCCGCGGTGCATTGTTGGAAGCAAAGAAGCTGCCGGCGAACAAGCCGATTCCGAGCGCCAAGCCCACTGCGAAACCGCTTCCTGCGATCCACCCAATGCGACGAGATTTCCGCGCGAGCATAAGTCCGTTCCTTTGAGATGAGCGATTAGCCTTGCTGAAAGATGCATTCTACGTGGCTGCGCGCAAGCTTGTAAAGCTTGACCTCGCCCGAGGGCGCGGCCTTCCCTGGTCTTTGTGGCGGCCGACAAACGAGGGGAGTCGCACCCCCTACGCACCGGTGGACGCGGCTAAAGCTTCTGCTAAAACGGTGGGTCTGACTGTGCCCCCATATTACCTTGATGATTCCCTTCGCCAGGAGCCTCTCCTATGCCCACAAATGGCGCGCTCAATCGTAAACTTCGTATGGCTCTGGTCGGCGGCGGCCAGGGGTCGTTCATCGGCCGCGTCCATTGCACGGCGGCGGTGCTCGATAATCGTGCCGCGCTGGTGGCGGGTGCGCTCTCCAGCAATCCAGAAAAGGCGAAAGCCTCGGCCTCGGATTACGATATCCCCGCCTCGCGCGCGTATGGTTCGGTCAAGGAACTGATCGATGGCGAACTGAAGCTGCCGGCCGATCAGCGGATCGATTTCCTCTCGGTCGCGACTCCCAACCACACGCACTACGAAATCGCCAAGTCGGCGGTGGAAGCGGGCTTCAATGTCATCTGCGACAAGCCGATGACCTTCGACCTGCAACAGGCCGAAGATCTCTATAGCGCTGTCGAGAAGTCGGGCGTGGTCTTCGCGGTCAGCCACAACTACACCGGCTATCCGCTGGTTCGCCAGGCACGCGAAATGATTCGCGCCGGCGAGCTGGGCGAGATCAACGCGGTGCGCTCGAACTATATCCAAGGCTGGCTCCGCACCAAGCTCGAGGAAAGCGGCCAAAAGCAAGCCGCCTGGCGGACCGATCCGTCCAAGAGCGGCGCGGCGGGCTGCTTTGGCGATATCGCCACGCACGCTTATAACCTCGCTCGCTATATGACCGGTTTGCTGCCAGATCAGGTCAGTTGCCACTTGCGCTCGTTTGAGCCGGGGCGCAAGCTCGACGATTACGGCACCGCAATCATCAAGCTTGAGAATGGCGGCCTGGCGACGGTCACCGCTTCGCAAATCAGCCATGGTCGCGAAAACGATATGTTCATCGAGATCGACGGAACGAAGGGATCGTTGCAGTGGCGGCAGGAAGAACCGAACGTGCTGGTCTTCCGCCAGAATGGCGAGCCGCACAAGCTCTACACGCGCGCTGGCGGGCCGTATCTCAGCGAACTGTCGAGCGCTTCGTCGCGCCTGCCGAGCGGTCATCCAGAAGCCTTCTTCGAAGCCTTCGCCAATGTCTATCGCTCGGCCTACGACGATATGGCGCTGCGGGCGACCGGCGCGAAGTTCGAAAAGCTGAACACGATCTATCCGAACATCAACGATGGTGTGGAAGGCATGTACTTCATTCAGCAATGCGTGGCCTCCAGCCAAGAGAACGGCGCTTGGTTGCCGCTGAAGCACAAGCTGGCTCGGCGGTAAAAGTCTGGCAGTGAATGGCGAACGAATCTTGATGTTCGTCGATCCAGTAAGCCAATAAAAAACGGAAGGCGATCTGCCTTCCGTTTTTGTTTTGAATCTAGCGCTACTGCGCCATTCTTAGTGCTGTTGGCGTCGACCGCCCATGAGCAGCGAGGCGAAGTACAGCAGCTGTAGCACTGACTGCAAGGTAGCCGCCACATAGGTCAGCGCAGCCGCGTTCAGCACGCGGTTGATTTCGGTCAGCTCCCGCGCGTCGATGATGCCGCTTTGAACCACCAAATGCTTGGCGCGAGCACTCGCGTCGAATTCCACTGGCAGATTCACGAGTTGAAAGAACGCCACTCCAGCAAACAGCACCAGACCCACAACTGCGATGGATTGCAGGCCCATGCCCAGGCCAGCGAAGAACACAAGCATGCCGATGCTGCTGCCGAAGCTGGCGAGCGGCACAGCAAGATTTCTGATGACCAGCGGCGCATAACGCGACGCGTCTTGAATCGCATGTCCTGCCTCGTGCGCAGCGATGCCCACAGCAGCCATCGAATGGCCGTGATAAACCTCTTCACTGAGCCGTAGGACTTTCGCCCGCGGATCATAGTGGTCGCTAAGCTGGCCTGGCACCTGCTCGATGGCGACGTTCTCCAGCCCCGCTTGGTCGAGCAGGCGGCGAGCGGCAGCCATTCCGCTGTACTTCGCAGGCACTTGTTTGGCCCGCGCATAGGCACTATGTACCATCGCCTGGGCGACAAATGCCAAGATCAGGGCAGGCGCGATCCACACGAAGTACCAGGGATCGAAGTAAAACATCGGCATGTTGAGATCCTATCGAGTGCACTCCCTAAATGTGGTGGGAGGGTCGGTTTTGGCAGTGTTAAGCGAAAGCAGCCTCCAAAAGAGCAATCGCTGTGCCGTCTCTGCATCGTACGTCGTGCGGCAAGTCATATGCGTAAAACCCCTACACACTGCTACTTCCGTCGCTTCGAGCTGTATTCACATTGGGTAGCACTATTTTCCCTGCATTGCCCATTCTCTTCTCGCCGAAGCTTTTGTCAGACCCTCATAGATTGCCGGCACCGCTGACGAAATGGCAGCGGTGTTGTAGATTGAGGGGACTTTAACGGATGCGCGTCTCGGGACGTGGCTTTCGATCGAAGCGGCGGAGCCGCGGTTCTTGCTGCGGAGAGTTCGCCTTGAAGTCGCGCTGGTCGCTGTTGCTGGTATTGGTATCGTTCGTTGGTCTGCTGGGGTGCGAGCCCGAGCCGGTCGTTAAACGGCCGAAGCTGGTCGCTGCAAATCTCACTTCGGACGAAGTTCGTGAGCACATCGATCGCGAGCTCGATTTCGGCTTTCATCAGCGCCAGCTGAATACCAAGGATCATGCTGCCTGGCAGATCGTGCATGGTGCGCTCCCGTACGAGCAGGCGTTCTTGATCGACGTTGATGGCAAATCGGTGCGGGCGATCGATTATGCCC
>JAEZGD010000210.1 GCA_023417165.1 Planctomycetota bacterium | reverse complement strand
TTGCTAAACTTCGCGCCCAATCTGGCGCGCGATCCGGTGTCGTTCGATGCGCCGCTGCAAAAGCCGCTCCGCTTTCGGGAAGCGATCTCGGCGCTGCATGACATCGTGATTAGCGACTTGCGATTTCAGAAACGCGACAAGTCGGCGTATGATGCCTGGAAGAAGGCCGAGAATACGCGGCTGGCTGGCGTGCGTCGCGATGCCCATCGCCAGGCGATGGACGAGATCATGGCCAAGCGCCAGGATGTGCCGCCCGATCTGGAAAAGCAGTACGAACGACATCGCCGACGTTACTGGGACGCGCGGCGAAAGTATTCCAGTTTCCTGTTGTCGCACGATCAAGCGTTGTGGCGCAAGCTGATGCCGTGCGATCCGGTGGTGACGGTCGCCGACGACGTGCTGTTCTTCGAGTGCTTCTCGGCCGACGAATCGAGTTATGGCTGCCTGACGGTCGATCGTGACGGCGGCTTTGGTCACGCCAGCGGTGCGCAGTACGGCACGACAAACGTCGATTACTCGTGGGATTTGTATCACAACTTTCAGGCGCTCCGTTCGTATCGCGAAACGCGGTTCCGCGTCGATCCGGAGGGCTTCGAAGTCGCCACGACCGGCAATGCCGACTACCGCGAAGAAAAGATCGACTTGCCTGGCGGTTGGTTGCGCGGCTTCTTGCAATTGCAAGTCGGCATGAGCCTGCCACAGCGCCGCGTGAGCCTGTCGCGCGAAGCGGTGTATAGCATCCTCGCCTGGCATAAGCGGCATCGCGCGAAAGCCAGCCCGCGCGCAATTCGCTTCGAGCTCACGCCGGGTGCGGCGCCGCGCATCGTGCTGGAACCGTGGGAGCAACCGATCACCTCGCACGGTACGAAATACGATGGTCCGCCGACCGAGCCGATTCGTATCTGGGGCGCACGCCGCTTGCTGACGCTGGCGCGCTTGCTGCCGCTGGCCGAACGCTTTGATGTGTACTTGCTAGGGACAGGCTTTCCCAGTTATTGGGTCGCGCGCATGGGCGAGATGCGTCTGACGCTGGGCCTGTCGGGTTGGACGACTAACGATTGGACGCGCAGCGCGGCACTTGATCAGCTCGTACCGCCAGGCGAGGCCGGCGCAGGATTGGTGACGAGCGTCACAGAGTTCGTGCGCACGCACAAAACGGCCTCGATCGAACAATTGAGCCAACATTGCCTCGCGGCGCCGGCTTCGTGCGCGGCGGCAGTCAATCACCTGGCGCGCACCGGGCAGTTGATTTGTGATCTGGAGCTACAGCGTTTTCGCTGGCGACAGATCATGCCGCAAGCGCTCGGCGATGCCGACCTCGGCCCTGAAAACGAAGAGCTTGTCGCTTCGCGCTCATTAATTCGCCAAGGCAAAATCAAGATCGAGTCGCAGCAGGAAGCGGGCGGCGGCCTGCGATTGCTGGTCGGCAAAGTCGAGACTTCGCCAGTGGAACTACTGCTCGATGCCGACGGTTTGATTAAGCGCGCGAAGTGCAGTTGTTCCCATTTTCATCACGCCGGCTTGCGCAAGGGTCCGTGTCGCCACTTGCTGGCCCTGCGGCATGTGGCGTTGCAAGGCGCGCCGACGATGGAGTCTACCGATAACTGGTACGACCGATTACGGCGCTGGGCAAGTAATTGAAGTTGGCGCTCGCACCCACTACAACAGGAGACATGTGACTGGGAGCAACCGGCATTGCTAAGACTTTTCTGCGGCGTTCCGCCGCGGGTGAGCTTGACCTGACATTGCTTCCCCAAGGCCGTTGTTCGTGCTGGCCGCACGCCCGGTTAGGTGCGGCACTAGAACAAGCCAAGGCTTTTCCGCATCCTAACCGGGCGTGCGGCCTTGGTGAACGACCTTGGTCCGAGTTGTGAAGTTAGCAGCCGGACTCCCCGTCACACTTTTACATGGCTTTCTCGGATTGGATCGCAAAGCTGATCTTCGGACCGCCGCCTGCGAAACAGCCGGTTCGTATCTATGACGGGCAAGGCATTTGTCCGTACTGCGGCGTCAGCTTGCCGACGATCCATGCCAACCAGTGCTTTGCGTGCGGCGTCGACTGGCACGATCCGCAAAACGTCTTTCAACGCGGCACGCCGGGCACCCCGCCGCGTGCGGTGACCAGCGCCGTGGCAGCCGCTGCCATTGCGAGCGCTGCGTCTCCAACTCCGCGAGCACCGCAAACTCCCTCACAACCTTCGACGCGCGAACCCAAGCCGCCGCCTCCTTTCGCAGCCGACGGGCTCGAACTCGGCGCACTCGCGCCGATGTCGCATGCCGATGTTCGCGCGGAGGCCAATGCCGCAGGCAACACGCTCTTTACTGCGTTCTTTGGCCGCATCGACTTGATTCCACCGATTACCGACAAGCGAACAGAACTGATCGATCGCGGGATGCTGGGCCAGGGCTTTATCACGGCCGAAGAACTGGCCGAGATTCATCGCGTCGGTTTGGAGATGGATCGCATTCGGCCCGACATCGTCGAGGCCTCGCGCATCGCCAGCCAGGCGGTGGCCGATAGCGTGGCCGAGCGTGAAGCACGCAAAGCGCAGAAGAAAGCCGAATCCGCCGAGCGCAAACGCTTGCATGCCGAAGCAGTCACTACGCGCCGCGCGACCGACATTGTCTTTCTCGGCCGTGGTGTCTCGCGCGGCTTGGCCGATCGCCGGGCGAATATCGAACGACTGCAAGCGGCGGGCTTGCCAGTGCTGGCGACGCCGGCCGATGTGGCCAAAGCGCTGGGCATCGGCATTCCGCAGCTGCGCTGGCTCGCCTTTCATACCGAAGCCGCCACGCGCACCCACTATATTACCTTCAGCGTTCCGAAACGCAGCGGCGGTCAGCGCCGCCTGGCTGCGCCGCATCGTCGGCTGGCGCGCTGCCAACTGTGGATCTTGCAGAATATCTTGGAGAAGGTTCCCACGCACGACGCCGCGCATGGCTTTGTACGTGGTCGCAGCATTGCCACCAACGCTGCAGCTCACGTTGGCAAAGAGATCGTCGTCAATGCCGACCTGCAAGACTTCTTTCCGACGATCGAGTTTTCGCGCGTCAAAGGTGCGTTTCGCGCGCTCGGCTATTCGCCGGCGGTGGCGACCATTCTGGCGCTATTATGCACCGAAGCGCCGCGCCGTCAGGTGCAGTACAACGGCAAGACCTATGCGGTGGCGACCGGTCCGCGTGCGCTGCCGCAGGGAGCTTGCACCAGCCCCGCGCTCAGCAACCTGGTTAGTCGCCGCCTCGACCAACGCCTGAGCAGCATCAGCGCGAAGCTCGGCTGGACATATACGCGCTATGCCGATGACCTTACCTTCTCGGCCAACGATCTGACGCAGCGCAACATTGGTTACTTGCTAGCACGACTGCGACACATCGCTCAGGAGGAGGGCTTTGTCGTTCACGAAAAGAAGACGCGCGTGCAACGCCAAAGTACGCGGCAAACCGTGACCGGCGTGGTCGTCAACGATCGTCCCGGCGTTCCGCGTGAGGTCGTGCGCCGCATTCGCTCGATCTTGCACCGCGCCAAGCGTGAAGGACTTCATAGTCAGAATCACGAGAATCGCCCGCATTTTGATAGCTGGCTACTCGGCATGATCGCCTATATCTCGATGCTACAGCCCGATCAAGGTCGCAAGCTGCGTGCAGCCTATGACGAGCTTCACCCATCACTCGGCTAAGCGGGTTCGCGCAGGCTTGCATCCCGCGCCAGCATCGACAGCCATCACACGCCTATATCTGTCTTGGTTTTCTCAACGGCGCAGATTTTTGCTAGCACCGCTCTCAACCGCTGTTCCCCTTTTCTTTGAAATAGACTAAACTTTCGCCTCGGCTGGATCATCGAGAGATGCGAGCTTGCGTGGGACGCAAGACCTATTCGGCTGAAATCAGCGTCGATCGAAGGGGTCGTTTCTCTAGCCAGCGACGACCACTTTGAACACAAGGAGGGGTTCATGTCGGGCGCTTCATTCCGCTTTCTGCATGCGGCCGATCTACGGCTGGAATTGCCGGTGGTGGGACTCGACGAGGTCCCCGCCCATCTGCTCGAAGCCATGCTCAATGCGCCTTACGATGCGGCGCGGCGTGTCTTTGATGCGGCGTTAAAAGAGCGTGTCGACTTTCTGATTCTGGCTGGCAACGTCGTTAATCCACTGCGTTGTGGCCCGCGCGGCATTGCCTTTTTACTCGAACAATTTCAGCGGCTTGCCGAAGCCGAGATCAATATCTATTGGGTCGCTGGCAAGAGCGATCAACCGGCGATGTGGCCCGACGCTGCACGCCTGCCCTCGAACGTTCAGGTCTTTACGCCCGGCAAGCTCGAAGAGCTGTCGCACTTCCGCGGCGATAGCGTCATTTGCACGCTGGTTGGTTACAGCCACGAAGATGGCCGCGCGGTTCGCCCTGGCGATTTTAATCCCGATTCTTCCGGGCAGTTTACGATCGGCATTTGCAGCGGCGAGTTTACGCCGGAGCAATTGATTCCGGAGGAACTGCACTATTGGGCGCTCGGCGGCCGACCGAATCGCGACAACCTGTTTACGACGCCTCACTGTGGGCACTATGCCGGCAGCCCGCAAGGTCGTGATGCTCGCGAGCCTGGCGAACACGGCTGTACGCTGGTGCATGTCGATCCCGAATACAAGATTCGCACGCAATTCATTCCCACCGATTCGTTGCGCTGGCATGTCGAGCATGTGCAGTTCGCCAGCGAAGTGGCGCGCCACACACTGCAAGATGCGCTGCGTGACCGGCTGAAGAAAATCGCGGCTGCCACAGGCGACCGCACCACGCTCATCACTTGGAAGATCGAAGGCCTCGCCCGCTCGCGCGGCGTGCGCTACGAACATTTAGAGTCTGAGTTGGCGGCATTTCTGCGTCACGAAACAGGCTACGCTTCCTCGCCCGTCTGGACGGCCGAGGTCGACATCGCGCCACCTGCGCAACTGCCTGGCATGTGGTACGAAGAAGACACGCTGCTGGGCGACTTCTTGCGGCTCATGCGCGATGTGGAATCGGATGCCGAGCACCACCTCGAACTCGAACAACTTTTATCTGGCCCGGCAGCCGAAGAGGCCGCCGTGCTGGTCCGCTGGGACGATGCCCACCAGCGTGCCCGAGTGCTGAAAGACGCGGCACTCTTGGGGGTCGATTTGTTGCGCTCCGGCGAGGCGTTTGACCCGCTCGCCTTGGCCGGAAGTGGCTTAGCGAAGGAATCGCACAAATGAAACTTACCGATCTGCGCGTAGATGGCTTCGGCATTTGGTCTGGCATTTCGCTCAACCAATTGTCCGAGCAATTGACCGTCTTTTACGGTCCCAACGAAGCGGGCAAGACCACGCTCTTGCAGTTCATCCGCACGGTGCTTTACGGCTTTTCGACCGAGCGCCGCGGCCGCTATCTGCCGCCGGTGCATGGCGGCCGCCCTGGCGGTCACCTCGGGTTGCAAGGTCCGCTGGGTCGCTATTTTGTCGAGCGGCACACCTCGCTTACCGATCCCGCCACGGCACTGGGCGAAGTCTCGGTCACTACGCCTGATGGCGGCAGCTTCGGTGGCGGCGCGCTTTCGACGTTGCTGTCGAATGTCGACGAAGCGATCTTCAACAACGTCTTTGCAGTCGGCCTGCGCGAACTGCAAGAGTTGAACACGATCGACGACACCGCCGCGGCGGACCTGCTCTACAAGCTGACGAGCGGTCTGGATCGCGTCTCGCTGGTCGACGTGATGCGCGAGTTGGTCGCCTCGCGGCACCGTCTGCTGAGCGGCGACGACACGCCTTCGCAAATCACCACCCTACTCAAGCAGCGCGATCGCCTGCTGAACGAGATCGACGACCTGGCTTCGCTCGAGCGCCGCTGGTCGCGCCTGACCGAGCAGCGTTATGCGCTCGATGCCGAAGCGGTCGAGCTTTCGCGCCGCGCTCAAGACCTGGAACAGTACGGGCGACTGCTCGACGTCACCATCCAGGTGCATCCTTCGTGGCTCAAACGCGCGAAGCTGAAGCAAGAGATCGATGGCTTCGGTCCGCTGCAAGAATTGCCTGAAGGCGCAGTCGACAAGCTCGATGCCATTGTGGGCCGAATCAAAGACCAGAAACGGCGCACCGAAGAGATCGTGACCGAGCGCGAGCGACTGAAGAAAGAGATCGCTTCGGTCCCGGTCAAGCAAACGTTGTGCGACTCGGCCGCCAAGATCGAGCTTTACCAAGAGCAACTGCCGTGGATTCGCCAACTCGACGAGCAGTGCAAACGCATTGCACTCGAAATTAGCAATCTGCGTAGCGAACTCGGCCAGCAGTGGGGTGACATTCAACTGCCCGAAGGTGTGTCGCGCGAAAAGCTGCCGGAAGTCACCAAGAAAACGCTGGCGTCGGTGATTCCCGCTTCGAAGCAAGTTCGCCGCGAAGCGAGCCGCATCAAACTGGCGTCGCGCGATGCTGAAGCGGCTCGCAACGACCTGGCAGACATCGAACAACGCGTCACCGGCATTCTCGGCGATCGGGAGGACGAGGATCTCGCCCCGGCGATCGAGAAAGCCAGCCAACGCGTCCAGCAGATTCGCCGCCGCATTCATCTCGAAGAGCGCATCGATGCGATGGGTCGCCAGCGCACCGAACTGCGGATTGCCACGCGCGAGCTCGACGACGCGGGACTCTTGCCGATGCCCAAGCTCGTGGGCCTCGGGGCCGCGTTCATCTTTGGCGTGATGATGGTGCTGATGGGTCTCGGCGGCGCGCTCATGTACGAAACGCCGGGCGCACTGGCCTGGTCGGTGCTCGGCGTCATGTGCATTGGCGCTGCGATTCTCGCCAAGCAGGTCTTAGAGAAGTCGCATTCCAGCATCACCGCCAGCACCGAAGTACAACTCGAACAACTCGAAGCTCAATTGGCTGCCGCCGACCACGAACGTGAAGAACTTGATCGCAAACTGCCACGGGGCGGTGGCGCTTTGGATCGCCGTTTGCAAACCGCCCAGGCGGAACTCGAACAACTCGAAGAATTGGTGCCGCTAGAAGCGCAGCGGCATGCGGTGCGAGATCGTCTGCAACAGGCCGAATCGCGTTTGGCGAAAGCCCAAGGCGCGGCCAAGGAAGCTCGCCACAAATGGCGTACTTCGCTGAAGGCTGCGGGCCTGCCGGAGATCCTGACGCCGGAACACGTGCGCGTGCTTGCTCGACGTAGCGCCGAACTGGCAGTCATTCGAACCCGGGTGAATTCGCTTCAGCAAGAGCACGATCAGCGGCAAAAAGAGCTGGCCCAGATCGGCGCGCGGATTGTCGAACTGTTTCAGCAAGCAGAAATCACGCCTGCAAGCAAAGATCCGCAGCAGCAGCTTAAGCAACTGGCGACCGCCTTGGCGGAAGCGCAAGGGCACATCGCACGACGCGATGGCCTGCGGGCGAATGATCGCACGCTACGGAAAGAATCGCGTAAGCTGGCCCGCCGCATCGACGACTTGCAACGTCGTCGCCGGGCGCTGCTAGTTTCGTGCGGTGTGAAGAATGACCTGCAACTGCGCGAGCGTGCCGCCTTCTTGGAAGAGGCCGCGCGACTGACGCGTATCCACGACGAACTCGCTCACCAAATTGCGGCGCTCGTTCGCCCGCACTTCAGCGAAGAGCAAGTCGCTGCCGAGTTGGCCAACAAAGAAACCACACTGGCTGCACGCCGCGAGGACGTGGCCGCGCATCAGAACGCGGCGCAAAGCCGCTTGGCCGATGTCTATCAACAGCGAGGCGAGATTGCGCACGAGCTGAAGACGCTGGTCGAAGATCGCCGCCTGGCTCAGGCGCAACTCGAACTCTCCGGAGTCGAACGCCAACTATCCAAGGCCCTGCATCGCTGGCGTGTGCTCGCAGCCACCTGGGTCGTGCTCGACAAGATTTGCAAGCTCTACGAGGCGGAACGCCAGCCCGAGACGCTGATCGAGGCTTCGCACTATTTGACCAAGCTCACGCGCGGCCAGTACACGCGAATCTGGACGCCGCTGGGCGATAAGGCTTTGCGCGTCGACGATTGCGAAGGACACTCGCTGCGCCTGGAAGTGCTGAGCACTGGCACCCGCGAAGCGATCTTCCTCAGTCTGCGACTCGCGCTCATCGCCGGCTATGCTCGCCGCGGTGCGAAGCTGCCTATCGTCTTGGACGATGTGCTGGTCAACCTCGATCGCGTGCGTATGAAGCAAGCGGCCGCGGTACTGCGCGACTTCGCTGCCACCGGGCATCAATTGCTGCTCTTCACCTGCCACGAACATATCATGGAAGCCTTCCAAGATTTGAAGGTGGAAGTGCGCCAATTGCCCACGCGCGGTCAGCCAGTCGTTGTCGAACAGCCGAAGCCAACTCCGAAGCTGATCGAACTGCCGGTGGTGGAAGTTGCTACTGTCAGTGAAGAAGAATTGGGACTGGCCGAAGAGCTCGAACCCGAGCCTGTGCCTGTGCGACGGTCCCGCAAGGAGCTGGTGCTCACGCCCGTTTTTGAAGAAGCCGAATTGCGACTTTCGGATGAAGAATTGCCAATTCGCGCCGAGTTCCTCGACGATATCACGTTGCCAACCGAAGAAGTCGAGTACTCCGTCGCCGAGGCGCCCGAGCCGCCACCGGCTCCTGTGCTGCCGCCGAAACGCCAGAAGCGTCCCAAGCCGCAGCCGCAGCCTGAACCGTTACCCGAACCCGAGCCTGAGCCCGAACCGACGGGGTTCGAAGAACTGCGTTACGACGAACCCGGCACCGATGCTCGGCCGCATCGCTTCACCTGGGAATCGCCCGAGCGCTGGTGGCGGGAATCCGGCGAGACCGACGCCGCCTAGTTTCTGGCCGCCAGGAAGTATTTGCATTCGCGCATAACGAGGGGTAGCTTAAGAGCCACCCTACCCCTCTCCGCGGATGTTCTGCCATGTGCCTTGGCCACTACTGGCGTTCTCTGGCATTACTTACGCTTGCCGGCCTTCCAGCATTGGCGGCCGAGCCGACCTTCCGGTTTCGCGATGTGGCAGCCGAGTCTGGCGTTCAAGCCCTAACCACGCAGATGATGGCGCATGCCGCGGCTTGGGGCGATGCCAATGGCGATGGCCAGCTTGATCTCTTTGTCGGAACGTTTCACAAAGACGGCACCGCACCAGCGCGGTTGCTACTCCAAAACGAAGGCAAGTTTGTCGACGCCGGCCAAAAACCCCTGGAGCTTTCAGCGCGGTCCAGCGGCGCGGTCTTCGCCGACTTCGACAACGATGGCGATCAGGATTTGTACGTTTCCAATCTTGGCGGCGGCGCAAGCGGACATAGCGCCGCCGACAGCCAGTTCTTTCGCAACGATCAAGGCAACTTCGTCGATGTCTCTGCTCACTCGGGTGCTTGCCCTGCAGGTTTTCGTGGCCGCAGCGTGGCGGCGCTCGACTTCAATGGCGATGGCCTGCTCGATCTGCTGCTCGGCGAATCGATTCAATATGGCTCGGCCAAGCGTTCGCGCTTGATGCTCAACCAAGGCGACTTCAAGTTCACCGATGCTACCGAGCAGGCGGGCTTGCCGTCGGTGCCGGGCTTGGGTGTCGCCGCAGGGGATGTCAATGGCGACAGTTGGCCCGACTTGCTCTTAGTGGCCTCGGAAGGAGGCAATCGCCTGTTCCTCAACGAAGGGGGCAAGCGCGTGCGCGAAGCAGTGGAAGTGAACAAAGTGCTGCAAGCCGGTTGGAAGTACGCCAGCGGCGACGACTTCACTTGCGGCGTTTGCCTAGGCGATGTCAACCAAGATGGACTGCTCGACATGGTGCTCGGCCATCACTTTGAACGACCGTGGTTGTCACCAGTGGCCGTGCGTCTGTATCTGAACCGCAGCGAGGCCCACCAAGTCAGGTTCGAAGATGTAACCGCAGCCGCGGGGCTAAAGCCGCTGCCGATGAAGTCGCCGCACGTCGAGCTGCAAGACTTCGACAACGATGGCCGGCTCGATCTGTATGTCAGCTTCGTCAAGTTCGCCGGCCGCCAGCCGCATCCAATGATCTTTAGGAACGCCGGCGCGAGCGACGGAAAAGTCACCTTTTCCGAGGACGTCCTCGCCGTCAACGACTTCCCCACCTCGGACGATCGCCAAGTCAAGCGCACCGGCGAGTTCTTTGCGAAGATGCTCAAAGACGACAAGATCATTTATACCGCCGCCGCACCCACCGCCGACTTCAACCGCGATGGTAAAGTCGACATCTTCGTCTCGAGTTGGTGGACCGAAGCCTCCGCAATGCTGCTGAAGAACGAAACGCAGACTGGAAACTACCTGCAGGTGCAAGTGCGCGGCGCCGACGGCAGTCGCGTCAATCGCAATGGCATCGGCTGCCGCATCGAGGTCTATCCCAATAGTCCAGAGGGCGAGCAACGTCCGCGACTGAGCACACATCACATCGCCGCCGGATATGGCTACAGTTCCGGCCAAGAGTCCGTCGCTCATATCGGCCTGGGCGATGCCGACTCGGTCACGCTTGTTGTTTATCCGCCTGGCGATGCAAAGCCGATTCGTCTGCGTGATGTACGTGCGAATCAACGCCTTCAAGTCGATGTTCCGGCTGCTCCTTAGAAGGACGCTTCCATGGCTCGTCTGCTTCTCTCGCTCGCACTGCTACTGTGTGCCGGACTGTTGTCGGCTCAGGCGGCCGAGCCAACCTATCCGCCAACGCTGCCGGGCGGAGAACTGGTCGTTACCGATCAAAGTAACGACTTTTTGCAACCGCCTGACACATTGCAAGCCGGCGTGCAGATCGCCAAAACGCCGCCCACGGTGGATTTCGCTTGGTTTCCGGGACAAGACTATCCCGGCAAGCCCTGGTCAAATTGGGGCGACAGCCTGGCGGTGGGCGACAAGTACTATGCCTCGATCGGCGATCATTTAGCGCCGGCCGGCAATGCGTTTGTCTATCAATATAATCCCCAGATGAAATCGTTTCGCAAATTGCTGGACCTGAAAAAGCTGTTGGCGCTGCCTGAGGGTCACTATGTGCCCGGCAAGATTCATAGCCGGCTTGATATGGGGAGCGATGGCTGGCTGTATTGCTCAACGCATCGCGGCTCGACGAAGGTAACCACCGACGAGTATCACTATCAAGGCGATTGGATCGTGCGCATTGATCCTATCAGCGGAAAGAGCGAAGTCGTCGTCCGCGGGCCGGTCCCCAAGCACTGTATTCCGACCAGCGTTCTCGATCCCGAGCGACTCATCTTCTATGGCGGCACCGCGCCGGGCGAGGCCAGCGATCCGCGCGGCATTCAGTTCTTTGCCTATGACTGCAAACACCGCAAGCTATTGTATGCCGGCCCCAACGGCCCCGCGCGCTATCTGATCTTCGCGCCGTCAACCGGACGCGTCTATTGGACCGCCGATAATACCGATCACGGCCAACTCCTGCGTTACGATCCGGCGGTGAATAAGCCGGAGCCGATCGCCGGGCGAATAGGCATTCGCGCGGCCACTCAAGAAACGCCGCAACACCGTGTATTTACAGTCTCGCAAGGCGGCAACGATTCGCCGCCCACGCTGTATGCCTTTGATACCCAGACGGAGAAAATCGAATCGCTAGGCAATGCGGCGGTCGGCAGCCAGACCTATATCACGTCGCTCGATGTCGATCCGACCGGGCGATATGTCTACTACATTCCCGGAGCCCACGGCGGCAGCGAGCGAGATCACAGTGCTGTTGTGCAGTTCGACACCAAGCAGCGCACGCGCAAGGTCATCGCCTTTCTGCATCCCTATTATGCCGAGCAGTACGGTGCGACGCTTAAAGGGACGTACTCGTCGGCGCTCTCGCCCGATGGCTCAAAGCTTTACGTCACTTGGAATGTCAATCGCGCCAGCCGCGCTTGGGATAGCGTCGCGCTGACCGTCGTGCACATTCCAGAAAGCGAGCGTCGGCCATGATCAACGCGCAGGCTTATACCATGACCGCCGCTGCGATCAGCGCGCCGATCACCAGGGTCAACAGGCTATAGCCGATGACCGTCCAGCGGCGCGCCCGCGCATCGCTCGCCAAAGCCGCCGACGACCAACTGACTTCGTTCTGCATTTCCAAAAGCTGGGGCATCACGCCTGCGAGAAACGCCTGTTGTTGATCATCGTCCGCACTGTTCGCTGAGAAGAACAGCCCGCCCAGCGGCGCGCTCTCCAGGCTGGGCAAGATGCCGCGTTGCAGTAGTCGCACCAATCGCGCTTCGCGCTCGCGCACGGCGTTCAGAAAGCTAAAAATGTGGGCGTTCCCCTTCCATACATCCTGCTCGACCTGGTCGCCCACTCCCAATCGTAAGACGCGGTAGACCAGCGCCGGCAACAATTCGCGAGTCAGCCAGACCACGCCCTCTTCGGCCAGTCGCGGCCACGATGCCCGATCCGATTTCGCCACGCGTGGGAAACGAACACCAAAGCGACGCTGACGTTGATCGGGCGGAATCCGCGCGATCAAGTCCGCTCCGCCATCGGCGTTGTCAATGTCGGTCACAATCGCCAAACGAGGCGCCGCCACGCGCAGTTCGTGATTGATCGTCTGTAAGTCGCGATCCAACAGCACCGCGGTACGGTTGCTGGTCGCCTGCGTGCCGGTAGCTTCCCAGGCAATGAGCGTCAGCACGCCATTGACAGGGCAAAACGGAGCACGTTCGTCGGCCAGCAAGCGGCAGAAGTGCGCCAGGCGTTCTTGAGCCGCCAGTAATTCGTCTTCGTCGACGCGCACGCCATCCAAGTGCGTGGCGACCTCGGCTTGCGAAGTCTTCTCCGTTTCCAGCAGTGCCAGGCTTTGCTCGATGAGTTCAAGCCCACGCTGCGCCGTCCGACGCGTCGCCGTGCTTGTGGCAACGGCTGCATGGCTGCCAACTTCCGTTGCGTTGACAGCATCTTCCGCGCTGGCGGCAACGGCCAGCGGCACTGAGACAACTTCTTGAGGCGGTTCTGCCAGCAGACGCGTCACATAAGCGCCGCTCGCGGAAACGTTCGCCAGGTCAATAAAGATGGCGTCACGTGTGGCGCATAAGCGCAGCGGTGCAGACGCGCGTTTAGGCGTTTGCGGCACCTCCCACGACCAGCCCGTCGCTTGAGTCAGTCCCGCCATGCGATCGGCACTGCTGCCCACCAGCAGGTACACCGGCGTTTGCAGGACATCGATCTTCGCCTGCTCGAGCGCCTTCAATCCTTCTTGCCAGGCTGCATCAAGCTCTGGAAAGGGTGATTGTTCGTTCGGACTGGTCGCCACATGCCACAGCCACCAGGCCATCCAGGCCAGGCTATAGATGAACGTAAACAGCAGTGGCAGCCAGCACATGCGTAATATTGGCCACGGAGCGCGCACCACCTTTTCCAAATGCAACGCGGTGTTGAGCCAGCCCAAGCACGCCAGGATCGCCAGCACGCAGACCGCATGCAGCGACCAGCGCACATACGGCCGCACGCGAGGACAGCCCAGCTTGGCAAATGGCAGGGCAATCAGTTTCGCCATGCCGACGATCCCCGATCCGATCCAAGCCAATAGTCCCATGGTCCCGTCCTTTATGTTTCTTTTCGCAAAGCGTTGCGCGGCTGGCCGTTGGTGTTACTGTCCCAAGCGATGCACCAGGTAAAATGCCGTCAGCGGACCTAACACCAGCAGCGTCACCCAGGCAGTCAGCGCCATCTGGCGCAGGCGTCCCGCGCCTCGCAGCGGCGGCGCACAACAACGCACGGCACTCTCGCCGCCAATCGCGAAATCACGTTCGCTTACATGCCCCAAGCGTTGCCGCGAAGCGGCCAGCCACGTTGCTAACTGTTCTGGTTGTTGGCCGAGCGAGCCGCGAAAGCCCAGCATCACGCACAGGTAAAAGATCTCGAGCGCTTCGGTAGTCGAGCGAGTTTGCGCCAGCCGCGCTTGCTCCCAGAACTTCCATGCGCGGTCATTGCTGCCGTACAGCTCCACTTCCAGCTTGTGTTCGTTCCACGCTTCCATCCAAGGCCCGCGCGTCGTGAACAATTCGTCCAGCCAACAGACCAAGGCGTAGCGAATGCCGAGAAAACGCTGACTTGCGGCACGCTGCACGATCAAGCCATCAAAACCGGCGTCTTCGCTGGCTTCGGTGCGATTGCCGATTTCTTCGGCTAAAAGCAAATCTTTTAGGATCGCTTGCTCACGCGATAAATCTGGCGAGGCGCCATGTTCCAGGCGTTCCAGCAAGTCCAGGCCGTACGACAGGACCGGGTAAGCAAGGCGTGTGCAGCGGTCGTTCATGGCGGCGAGTGGTGTTGTAGCAGGTGAACCGATCATTCCGCGCGCAACCCCCTTGGGGCGCCGCGGTCACTCACAGATATAGGTCACAAACCTTGAGACAAGGACTTTTCACATTTGCTTGCCGCTCTCTTTGCTGTGACCTACTAAGTATCGGAGGACGTTGACGCACCACTCTTGGGCTACTCACCGATGCCAGACGGGCTCGAACTCGATATCGAAGCACTTTTGCAACCGATTCCCGGCGACAAGCCGGCAGGCGATGCTACGGCCTATCCCTATCGACTCCGCGAACAACTGAGCGACCTGCGGCAGGAAGAACGGGCCGACGACTTCGACGACGCAACGCGTCCCGATCAACTTAAACGCTCGGACTTCGCTGGCATTGTTCGTATCGCTACCACAGCCCTGACCGAACAAACCAAAGA
>JAEZGD010000446.1 GCA_023417165.1 Planctomycetota bacterium | reverse complement strand
TTCGTCCACACTGCGCAATACCACCGCTGCGGGTGCTTCCGAAGCACTCGCAGCGCATTTGTCAAGCATCGCGCGCCATGGCAAAAGGTAAGAGTTTTGGCACGACGAGCGCAATTCGTCGCTGCCGCTAGCCGCGCTACATCAAAGCGTTCTATAATCGATGTCTGGTTAGCCGCTCGCATTTCTCATGAGCGAATCTGGTCAGGATCGAAGCCATGTCCATGCCGGTGCAAATGCAACTCTCGCGGATCATCATCAGCGAGATTCACGAACAGCAAATCATCTACCTGAAGGAAGTCGGCGGCAACCGCCAGTTCCCGATCATGATCGGGATCTTTGAAGCGACGAGCATCGATCGCCGGGTAAAGAACATTCAACCTCCGCGCCCACTGACGCACGACCTGATCTGCAACGTGGTGGAGCAAATGGGGGGCGAGCTCGATAGCGTCGTCATTACCGAACTGCGCGAGCACACGTACTTCGCGCGGCTACGGATCAAGAAAGATGGCGAGATCATCGAGGTCGATTCGCGTCCCAGCGACGCCATTGCCGTCGCCGTGACCTGCGACCCCGCCCTGCCGATCTATGTTTCGGAAGAGGTGCTGGAAGACGCTTCGCAGCAGCAGTGAGATTGGCTATGTCGACCGCGCGAAAGCCGAAATGCACTGTAAACGAATACCTCGCGAGGGAAGCGGCCTCACCTGAGAAGCATGAGTACTTCCAAGGTGAAGTCTTTGCGATGGCCGGTGCTTCGCCGGCGCACAATCGCATTGCCAGCAACATTCACTGGCGACTTGGGCAACAGCTGGACGGAGGCGAATGCTTGCCCAACTTGTCGGACGTGCTCGTTAACGCTGCGTCTCTTTATACGTATCCTGACCTGAGCGTCGTTTGCCCGCCGATTGAGCGTGAGCAAGGTCCAATCGAAGTCTTGCTCAATCCCAAGATCCTCATCGAAGTGCTGTCGCCTTCGACGGAACGTTACGATCGCAATATCAAGTTCTCGCACTATCGCCAAATTGCATCCGTGCAAGAGATTTTACTGATCCAACAGGACGCGCCAGCAATTGAGCATTATGCCCGCCAGCCTGACGGTATCTGGGCATTGACCACTGCTGAAGGGATGGCGGCCACCATTGAGCTGCCATGTATCGGATGCCAACTGACGTTATCGCAGGTTTATGCGAACGTCGAGTTTCCTCCTCATCCCTTCGCAATCGTTCCTTAACTCGCAGCGCATTACCTTGAGGGATGCACTGTTACCGCATCACGTCGGCGAAGGCGGTTTGCAGTTGCTTGAGGCCGAGTTCGCCTTTGGCGCCGTCGACGACAACGTTGACGCGAACTTCGCTGGTGCTGATCATCTCGACGTTGATGCCGGCTTCGCTCAGCGCGCGGAACATACGAATCGCCACGCCGGTGTGGGTGCGTAAACCAACGCCACTGACCGACAGCTTGGCGGCCTTGGGGCTGTGCGTAACGCCGCTGGCTTTTAACTCGGCGGCCAGTTTGTTGGCCACGGCCAAGGCTTCTTCGAGCTTGTCTTGCGGAACGGTAAAGCCAATGCTGACGGGACTATTCGGCCCGGCGTAGCTTTGCACGATCATGTCGACAAAAATACCCGCGGCAGCGATGCGCTCGAACACAAGCGCGGCGACACCGGGCTGATCGGGCACTTCTTGAATGGTGATGCGGGCCTGCTGCGCGTCGAGCGAAATATCATCGATCGTCAGGTCTTCCATATTGAGACCTTGCAGCCGCGCGATGATCGCCGTGACATCGGCAGGGCGTTTGTTCTCGGCATGCACCTGGTCGATGCTGCTGACGGCACCGGCAGGGACCTTGTCGAGATTGAACTCGCGATGCACTTCGCGGAGCGCGGTTTGTGCTTGATCGCGTTCGACCAGCACGCTGATCTTGATCTCCGATGTGGTGATCATCTGAATGTTGACGCCGGCATTGGCCAGCGAGCGGAACATCCGATCGGCCACGCCGGTCTGCTGCGCCATGCCGAGACCGACGACCGACACCTTCGAGACACTTTGATCGTGCGTGACCTCGCGAGCACCGACGACCTTGGCCGCTTCGTTGACCGCTTCCAGCGTCGCGTGCAGTTCGTCGATCGGCACCGTGAACGCGATATCGGCTTTGCCGTCGGTGCCGACATTCTGCACGATCATGTCGATCGAGATGATCTTGGCCGCGATGCGCGAGAAAATCTCATAGCTGCTGCCAGGCTTGTCGGGCACATCCAGCACCGCGATGCGGGCTTCATTCTTGGTAATGGCGGCGCCGCCGACCGGCATGCCCGGCGCTTCGGCATCGGCGACGATCAGCGTGCCGGGAATATCCGTAGCGCTGCTGCGCACATGTACCGGCACATGAAACTTTTTGGCGAACTCGATCGAGCGGCTATGCATCACGCCTGCGCCCAGGCTGGCCAGTTCGAGCATTTCGTTATAGCTGACGCGCAGCACGCGACGTGCTTCCGGCAGCACACGGGGATCGGTGGTATAGACACCATCGACATCGGTATAGATTTCGCACGAATCAGCGCCCAGCACCGCCGCCAGCGAGACTGCGGTGGTGTCGCTACCGCCGCGGCCAAGCGTGGTGATGTTGAAATC
>JAEZGD010000149.1 GCA_023417165.1 Planctomycetota bacterium | reverse complement strand
CTCTTCGACTCAGGGAATCTGTATCGCCGCTACCACTCGATCAACACCGACATCAATAAGCGGGTGCGCTACCTTTAAGCGTCCGGACGCCTCAAAAAATGAGGCTCGGGCTCGGCGACTTCTTCGGCGTCGCACAGTTCGTCTGGTTGGCGGACGATCAAGCTGAGCAGCCGCAGAACATTCGTCTCGACCACCCACACCTCCTGGTCGGTCCAGGCGGGGTCCGCGTGCAACTGGGTGGTGAACGCCGCGATCGTCGCCAACGGATCTGTCGAGCTGTAACACTCCGTCAGGCAAGCTCTTACGGCGTTGGTGATGTGCTGCGATTGCATGGCCCCCACCGCTTTTGCAATGCGGAACTGCTGATTCCCCCTGGAAGATGCAAGCATTGCGCCAACAACGGTGGGGGCCAGGAGATCGCCTCGGCTTGGGACGGCATTTGCTTGCAAACAGTATGGGGGACAACTAGGATCAATCCTTTAGTCCCTCTCAGGTTGCGGCGAGTTTGTGCCCCTGGAATAGCCTTTGTCGACGAGCGCTGCATCCGATCGATCCCACCTTCTTTTCGCATTGCTTCGATGGCAGGAGTTTGCAGTATGAACAGGAAAATCATCGCCGGCTTTATCGCACTGAGCCTGTGGGGTGCGTCGGCCATGACCGCGTCTGCCGCGGATCCTTTGTTGGCCGAACTGTATGGCTCCGGCGTGCATGCGTTTAACGACCATCGCTTTGGCGAAGCGCACGAGCTGCTTTCGGAAGCTGTGGATCAAGGCTCGCGCGATCCGCGCGTGTTTTATTATCGCGGTCTGGTGTATGCCCGCACCGGTCGCCCTGAGCTGGCCGAGAAGGACTTTCAAACGGCAGCCAATCTGGAAGTATCCAACGACAGCGAAATCTTCAACGTCGGCAAAGCGCTTGAACGTGTTCAAGGCGGCGTGCGGCTCGATATTGAACGTCATCGCCGTGCGGCGCGCGTGACGGCGTTGCGCGAACATGCACGTGTTGAACGCAATCGTTATGAAGCAACTCAAGCGAGCGAAGACCGCGTGATTCGTCGTCCTGGTGTAGTAGCACCGGGCGCACCACCACGCGTACCTGCGCCGCCACCTGCTGCTGCTGGCGAAACGACTCCATTTGATGAAGGTATCGGCGTCGGCAATGCCGAAGCAGCGCCGGCTCGCCCGATGCGGACCGAAGAGCCTGCAGCCCCAGCGGCTGCTGATCCGTTCGGCGAGAAGCCTGTCACGCCGGCTGCGCCTGCGACTCCCGCTGCACCGGCACCGTCGCCTCCGCCAGCCGCTGATCCGTTCGGCGAAGCGATGCCTGCGCCCGCGCCGAAGCCTGCGGCTCCTGCTGCGGATCCGTTTGGCGAAGCGCCGGCCCCAGCGCCTGCACCCGCTCCGGCCGCCGAAGATCCCTTCGGCAGCGAGCCCGCCACGCCTGCACCCGCGCCAGCGCCTGCACCCGCGCCAGCGCCTGCTCCGGCCGCTGAAGATCCGTTTGGTGAAGCACCGGCTCCGGCGCCTGCACCCGCGCCAGCCCCTGCTCCAGCTCCGGCGGCGGAAGAAGACCCGTTTGGTGCTGAGCCCGCGACGCCAGCGCCAGCCCCGGCCCCCGCACCTGCAGAAGATCCCTTTGGTGCTGAGCCGGCCGCACCGGCTCCGGCTCCCGCACCCAAGAAGGCGGATCCGTTCGGCGATGATCCGGCGCCGGAAGCAGAAGCTCCTGCCGCGAAAGATCCTTTTGGCAATGCAGCTGCTCCAGCCGCTGGTGCCGCTCCCCGCGCGGCTACCGCACCCGCGAAGAAGACCTTCCTAGGCAAGGTCTTTGGCGCTGCCACGCGTGCCGTGCCCGATGGCGACAGCGAAGGTGCCGCACCTGCTAGTGCGAAGCGCCCTGCGGCGGCTGCTCCTGCTGCGCCGGCTGCGGATCCGTTTGGCGCAGCCCCGGCGGCTGCCGATGCAGATCCATTTGCGGAACCTGCCGCTAAGCCGGCTCCCGCCCCGGCGGCTCCGGCTGCGGACGATCCGTTCGCGGAACCTGCTCCTGCGAAGCCCGCGCCTGCGGCTCCTGCGGCCGATGAAGATCCATTCGCCGAACCCGCTACGCCGAAGGCCGCAGCTCCCGCGGACGATAACGATCCTTTCGCGCCGGCTACACCCAAGGCCGAGCCGAAGGAAGCTGATCCGAACGATCCGTTCGGTCTGTAATGCCTGCTGATTCATGAGCGGCGCGCGTGGCATCTCGCGCGCGCCGCATGTTTGCTTCCCGCCTGCGCTCCCCTTCGCCCTCCTCTCGCCATGATAAGGGACTTCGCATGCCGCTCCGCGTTTCGTTTGGGATCGCGGGTTTCTTTTGGCTGACACTGGCTTCGCTCGTTGCGGCCGCACCCACCATCACCAACACGTCGCTGCGCGGCTTGCAGGTAGGTGGCGTCACCACGTTAACGCTGCAAGGCCGTGAACTCTCTGGCGAACTCAAGTTGCTCGCGCCGTTTGCCATTGCCAAGCAGGAAGTGCTCGCTGGAGGTAATGCCCAGCAAGTGCAGCTTGCGGTCACGCTCGACAACAACGTCGCGCCCGGCATCTATGCGGTGCGTGTGGCGGGACCGACTGGTATCTCGTCGCCACTCGTGCTGGGCGTCGATCGCTTGCCGCAACAGCCGATGACCGAACAGATCGCCACGCTGCCTGCGGCACTGACCGGCGCGCTTGGTGGTGGGCAAATCCTCAAAGCCACGTTCACTGGCCAGAAAGATCAGCCGCTAGTGGTTGATGTCGAAGCGAACCGCCTGGGCGCGAACTTCAAACCGGTCGTGCGTGTGTACGACAGTCGCGGCAAGCAGTTGGCGTATAGTCCACCGCTTCCTTCACTCGCAGGCGCTGCCCGGCTGGCGGTGAAGCTACCTGCCGACGACACCTACACGATCGAACTGCTTGACCTGGTCTATCGCGCTGGCGTGCCTGGCTACTTTCGCTTGAAGGTCGGCGCGCTATCGTATGCGGACTTTGTGATTCCTCAAGCCGTCACGCGCGGCACCAAAGGCACAGTGCAATTCGGCGGTAGTTCGCTGCCGGCTAACACCTCCGCCGAAGTTGACGCTACCTCGCAAGCCTTTCGCATCGAACGTCCCAGCGCCGCGCCGACTGTAGAATGGTTCACCGGTGGGCAGCCAGGCTTGTTAGTGAGCGAAGCCACCGAAGCAGTCGAAATGCCCGTCAGCGATGGCCAGCGACTAACCTTGGCCGCGATTCCTTGCGGCGTGACAGGCCACATTAGCGCCAAAGGCGAAGAAGATCAATACGTGCTGCCGGTTGTCGCCGGGCAGAAGCTGCGCATCGATGTGATCGCCCGGCGTAATGGTTCGTCGCTCGATGGCGTGCTTTTCGTGCGTGGGCCGAATGGCAACGAACTGGCACGCAGCGACGATCAGCCAGGCACGGCCGATCCCGGGCTGGAGTTCACCGTGCCCGCAGGCGTCGACAAGCTGCTACTCGGCGTGCGTGATTTGGAAAGCCGTTCGGGTCCCGAGTATTTTTATCGCCTGGCGGTGCATGACGCGCTCGCGCCCGATCTATCCGCCACGATGGGCTTCGATACTGTGAACATCCCGGCAGGTAGCACGGTCACTCTGCCGATCTTGCTCGCGCGTCGCAATTACAACGGTCCCTCGCGGATCGAGGTGCAAGGCTTGGTCGGCGACGTGCAACTCGCTGGAACGGAGATTCCCGCCGGAGCGAGCATGGCTCTGCTGTCGCTTACCGCGAAGAGCGAACAGCCGGTGCACAGTGTGATTCAATTGGTGGTTCGTGCCACCGAGCCGAACGTCGACTTGGTGCGCTTGGTGCAAACGCCTGCGATCAGTGCTGCCGCCCGCTATCAACCCTGGATGCAGTACGACATTGGTCTCGCGATTCAGAAGGCTGGGCCAATCGCCATCGCTTGGAACGATACGGCGGAACCGCCGACTGCATTCCAAGGCGATAAGCTTCCCTTGTCGGTCGTGGTGAAGCGCGGCGACGGCGTGCAAGGCGATGTGCGCTTGAAGCTGTTTTCTTCGCAGCCGATGCCGAAGAAGAAAGTGAAGCAGGATAACCGCGACGTCGAAGTCGACGATACCGATCACGCCTTGCGACTGGAAGGCACGCCGCTGCTGAAGGCCGATGCCAGCGAAACCACGGTTTCGCTGCTAGTCCCTGGCGACTTGCCAGTTCAAACTTGGAACTATGTGGTGCTGGCTGAGCTTTTGTCGCCCGATGGCAAGACGGTCATCACTACCACCAGCACGCCGGTGCGCGCGTTGACTGCGGCGGCTCCGTTTGCTTGGGAACTGACGAGCTCGCCGCAAGCCGAAGGCCGCGCCGGCCAAGGCGAGCATGGCAATTTCGCCGGCAAGCTCACGCGGCACGCAGGCTTTCAGCAGCCGGTGGTGATCACGCTCGCGGGTCTGCCGGCTGAAGTGAAGGGGGTGCCGCAAGTGACCGTTGCCGCCGATCAGAGTGAGTTCACCCTGCCGCTGACCTTTGAATTCGGCAGCAAACCGGGCGATTACAAGAATGTGCAACTGACCGCGACTGTGAATGGCTCCACGGTGCCGAGCGCGGCCGCCAAGGTAGACGTCAAGATCGTGCCTGGTGAGATGCCGCCTTAAGAATCATGCGAATGCTCGCACGCGCTTGTCTGTGGTTGTGGATGGTGATTCTCGCTGGCGGCGTGACTGTCGTCCGCGCGGACGAGCCATCGCGGCGTCCCAACGTGTTGTTCCTGGCGATCGATGATCAGAACGATTGGGTCGGCTGCCTGGCCGGCCATCCGCAAGTGAAGACGCCTGCGATCGACAAGCTCGCGCAGCGCGGCACGCTGTTTAGCAACGCACATTGCCAGTCGCCGCTTTGCAATCCGTCGCGCAGCAGTCTGCTGACAGGATTGCGACCTTCGACCACCGGCATCTATGGCCTGGCGCCAGGCATTCGCGAGGTCGCCGCGACCAAAGATCACCTCACCTTGCCGCAGACGTTTTCCGAGGCGGGATACTTCACCTACACGTGCGGCAAGATCTATCACGATGGTTCGCTGAAGCCCGTCGATCAGCCGCGCGAGTTCCAGCACTGGGGACCGCGCCCTGGCATGCCGCGTCCGCAGACTCGCTTTGCCAAGCTGCCTGGCGTGCCGCATCCGGCGATGGACTGGGGCGTGTTTCCGCAGCGTGACGAAGACAACGCCGACTACAAGATCGCCAGCGCCGCGAGTCAAGCCTTGGCCGAAGCGCCGCGCGACAAGCCGTTCTTTATCGCTTGCGGATTTCGCTTGCCGCACGTGCCCTGCTTCGCATCGCAACGTTGGTTTGATCTGTATCCTGATCAGTCGCTAACAATGCCGCCGGTGAAGGAGGGCGATCGCGATGACTTGCCGAAGTTCGCCGACTATTTGCATTGGCAGTTGCCAGAGCCGCGACTGACGACATTAAAGGAGTCGGGCGAGTGGCGGCCGTTGGTACGCGCGTATTTGGCATCGATCAGCTTTATGGATAGCCAGGTGGGCCGCGTGCTTGAAACGCTGGAGGCTTCTGGCAGGTCAGAGAATACGATCGTTGTCTTGTGGAGCGATCATGGCTGGCACCTCGGCGAGAAAGGGATCACTGGCAAGAACACGCTGTGGGAGCGCTCCACCCGCGTGCCGCTCATCTTCGCTGGGCCTGGCGTCACGCCTGATGCGGTCTGCTCTCGCCCGGCCGAACTGCTCGATATCTTTCCGACGCTGATTGAGCTGTGCGATTTGCCGCCGCGCAAGGATCTGGAGGGGCACTCGCTGGTTCCGCAGTTGAAAGACACCAAAGCGCCGCGCGCATGGCCCGCCATCACCACGCACAACCAAGGCAATCACGCCATTCGCACCGAAGCCTGGCGATACATTCGCTACGCCGATGGCAGCGAAGAACTGTACGACGTGGTGAACGATCCGCACGAGTGGACCAACCTGGCCGATCGACCGCAACATGCCAAGGCCAAACGCGAACTAGCAGAGTGGTTGCCCAAGGTGGATCGTCCACCAGCGCCAGGCAGCGCCCATCGTGTGCTGACGTACGATCCCGAAAGCGGCGCGGTGACGTGGGAAGGCAAAACAATCGACAAGTCCGCACCGCTGCCAGGCCCCTAAACGCATGGTTGCCGCACAAGGGCCAGTCGCTATTGTCGCATGGGGCGCAAGGCCGGATTATCTAAGTCCAATTGATACAGGATCTGGTTGTAGTCGTAACGTGGCGTGGCTTGATTGTTACCGCTGAAGGTATACGTATAGGTTCCTTCGAAGTAGATCACGCGGCCGTCTTCGGCATCGAACAACTCGTGATGCACGGGGTTGTAGAACGAGTACTTCTCGTGCGTGACGATCTTGGCCGCCTTCTGCCAAGGGCCGGTCAGCGCGTCGGCTTCGCTGTACCACACTTCGCCAAGATACGACGTTCCCCCTTCTTGCACACCAATCGCGATCCACTTTTGCCGATGCTTATTCCAACGCACGCTGCCGCCATGCAGCGACACCGACTTGTCGCCGTTGACATCACGCGGCAGTAGCTGACGCTCGCTGGCGGCCAGTTGCTTATCGAGCTTCGGCGTCCACGCCTTGGCATTGGGCTTCCAAGCGAACTGCGGTTGATTGGCGTCGTTGCGGACGACTTGTTGCTGCGCATCAAGGCATGTCCAGGCCTCGTACTGCTCGGGATCGATGATTGCTTCATAGCGAGCGGGCACGCGCAGGGTCGGAAACATTAGTCCGCAGTAGACGAATTCTTGATCGCCTTCGCCATGACGAAGCGGATGCCCCTTCAGGCAGCGTGCTTCGCCAGGCTTCAGCGTCACCGCGCGCTCAAAGATTTGTTGCTCGTCGTTCCAGACAGCGATGCCCTGTTCCAGCTGCTTTTCCAGGCCGCGCCGGCGTTCGTAGCGACAGACCATCCGCTCGCGCCCCGATTGATCAGGCACAATGATCAAGCCATCGATCCACACCACACCTTCCTTCGCGGCGGGATCGTCGGCCAGCGGCATCATCGCGCGCGACTGACCTTGCTTGTCCACAAAATAGTTGAGTTCGATTCCGCTGGCGGAAGCCAACGCTTGGCCGTCAAGCAGCTTGGTCGTGGCTCCCGAGGTGCGAAAGAGGCCCAGCGGATAGCGCGCGAGCGTGGTGTCGCCCCAGAACCAAAACAGCTTGCCTTGGTAAGCGGCCATCTGTACCGAGTCTTGTCCCACGACGCCAGCATTGAGCGTGCTGGTTGGCACGTGACCCAGCATTTCGCTATCGCGCAGCTTGCCACCGCCTGTCAGGCGGAACATTCGTTCGGCGATGTTCTTCCGTGGCAAACGCACCTCCGCACGCTTGCCAGGCTCGGGCGTCAAACGGACGCCGCGACTGCCGAAGCCATCGGCCGGCATCTCGTAGCCATGACTGCGGACCGAGAAGAACACCTCTTGGCCCATCAGGTCGGGCTCGTAAAAAGTAATGCGTCCCGAGTTATCCGTCACGAAGGTCTGATGGTGTGTGGTCGTGAGTTCCACCAGGGGCACGCCGCGGCGCGTCTCGCTATCGACGACCTGGATCTCGAAGTACGGCTGCTCGGCCGCGGCCAGCGTGGTACAGCACAGCAGCAAAAACAACGGGGCGAACTTAAGCATGGCGGATACCAGGTGAGCGGTGTGCGTGAAGGTGTGATTATCGGGCGTGCGACGCAGCGGAGCAATCAGCCTCTCGGCGAAGTTGCGGTTTGGTACTTTCAAGTTGTGCCTGCGCGGGTCATGATTGAGCGCTGTTGATCTGTTTATTTCGAAGGAGTATCTGCAGTGAAGCTGGGCCCGACGCTGATCGACGAAACGTTCGCCGAGGCGTTCGGCATGCGCTATACGCGGCTGATTGTCACGGCGGCCGATGCGTTCTGGCTGGATGCGGCGCTGCGCGAGTTCGCGGGTTATAGTTCGTCGGTGATTGCCTGCGATGCCGAGATCGGCGTTGAACGTTTGCTCTCGGTCGATGAAACGCCCGATGGTCGCGTGGGTGCGGCGGTGCTCGCGTTTGGCTTCTCGGCCGATGCGCTCGGCGCAGCGATTCCCAATCGCACCGGTCAATGCTTGATGACGTGTCCTTCGACCGCAGTGTTCGATGGCGTGCCAGAGGCCACGACGCGCTTGCCGCTAGGCAAGCACTTGCGGTTCTTTGGCGACGGATATCAAAAGAGCAAGCAAATCGCCGGGCGACGTTATTGGCGCATCCCGGTGATGGATGGCGAGTTCCTGGTGGAAGAAAGTTTAGGAATCGAAAAGGGGGTTGCTGGCGGCAACCTGATCCTTCAAGGCATCGACTATGCGACCGTGTTAGCGGCCGCGCGCCGCGGCGTCGAAGCCATCGCGCCGCTGGCAGGTACGATCACGCCCTTTCCTGGCGGCGTCGCCCGGAGCGGGAGCAAAGTTGGCTCACGCTATAAGGCGCTCAAGGCTTCGACGGCCGATGCGTTTTGTCCGACGCTACGTGGACGCGTCGAATCGAAGTTACATCCCGAGTGCAACGCTGCGCTCGAGATTGTCATCGACGGCGTTGACCAATCACACGTCGCCGCGGCCATGCACGCCGCCCTGCATGCAGCCGCCGGCGAAGGTATCGTTTGCATCAGCGCCGGTAACTATGGCGGCCAACTCGGCAAGTTTCACTTTCATCTGCGCAAGCTTTTGTAGGGTGTGGCGAGTCCGCGAGCCGCACCATAGTCACGTTGTTGGTG
>JAEZGD010000075.1 GCA_023417165.1 Planctomycetota bacterium | reverse complement strand
CGGCATAGCTGCGCACGTTCTTGCCGTTCAGGACGTGCACGATGCGCAATTGCTGAATGGTCGAATCGCTGAATTGCCCCAGTGGCACGTGCACCAGCTTCTTCTTGTACTGCCGGGCGAGCCGTCGCCAGCCTGCGCCGGGCGGCGCGGCCGAGAGCAACACCACATGCGGCGACAGCGCATGCTTGCAACCAGCCGCGAGCATGCGTTCCTCTAGCGTCGTGCAAAAATCCAAGCTGCGGTCGGTCCAGATATCGCGAATGGGGCGAGGCGGATACAGAAACATCGCCCCGCCATACGTAGCGACCGCAATGCCAGGCCCGACCATGTCTTGCTGAAAGTTGGTGGCGAACAGCGCCAGCGTCGATTCTTCTTCATGCTCGGCGAACCATGTGGTGCGCCACGGGTACTGCCTGGGATCGGCCGGCGAATCGAACAGCATCACCACGCAATCGAGAAAGCCTTTGGCCGGCGGCAAGACCTTCACATAGATCTCGTTGTCGTACCAATGCCGTAGCGTATCGCGAATGTCGATGCCGTCCATCACGCTGGTAGTGAACTTCTCGGTCCGCGCTAAATCTTGTCCCATGATCGCGCGGGCGCGATCGAAGACATGCGTGCGAAAGTTCTCGATCTGCGTATCTTCCGGCGGCCAACTGCAATGGCTATACGGATTCCAGCGCATCTGCCAACGCTCCAGATCCTCGCGCTTCGGACGGCGCGAAAGCTCCATGCTGCGCCAATGGACCGGCGGCCCCGGCAAGCGACTGACCAATTCCAACGTTTCTCCATCGGGCAACGTACCGCGGTCGATGCCGACCTTCATTTCCGCCCAAGGGAGCGGCGGCCGTGACACAGGCGGCGCGTGTTCCCCATCGCCCTCCCGATACGTGCGGGCTTTCTCGGCCACGTGCAACGCGAATTGATCGCCAGCACACTGCTTGGCGGCGGTGACAATCGTGTACAGGTCCGGCGTCAAGCGGCGTTCGATCAGCGACAAATTGCGAATGTACTTCAAGCACTGACGCAACAGGTGCGGCGAAATCTTCCGCGCTCGCCCTTGAAACTCGCGCCGATAGGCCGCCCTGGCGGCGACCAACAGTTCCTTGACGCCGTCGATCGAGAGATTCTCGTCGGCTTCCAGTTCCGCGCGGGCCCGTTCGTACAAGCCGGTGATGAACGGCAACTCGCCGAGCAGGAAGATCAGCGTGCGCGGGTCGATAGCGAAGTTGTCTGGATCTTCCACCAGGTCGTCGGTCGCTTCCGTCGCCAGGCGTTCGACATACGCTTCGCGCAGCCAGGGCCAGTCGAGCACCGAACAGACGACCATGATCGACGAATAACGCGTTTCCAGCTCGCGCAAGCGGCCAGCCATGTGGCGGACGCGATCGGTCGGTTGTCCTTCCGGTAGCGGCGGAATCGCCGGCAGCATCGCGGCGGCAAAGCGTTCGAGCGCTACCTGCCGCAGCGCGTAGGCATCGGGCAACGATTGCGTGGTGGGCCGAAAACGATTGGTTTCCAGGTCGATGAACGCGCGCGGCAGGCGTTCGCCCATCGCCACGCGCAGCGCCATGATGACTGGCTGACACGGATCGATCGGCACATAGCTCGCCTCGGCAATTTCATCGAGCTCGTCGTCGTCATCATCCTCTTCGTCGTGCTGGTCCGCCTCTGGCGTCCACTCGGTGTGATACTCAGGCATCGCTCGCTGCAAGACCATGCTCGGCGCCGGCAACACTTCAATCGCGTGCTCGACTGGCTGCTGAAACGACGGAGGCAACGGCACCGCGACGCAGTCGAACGCTTCTTCCAACAGCAATCTGCGCACCGCTAGCGCACTATCGCCGCTGCCATGAATCACCGGCACGGCCAGAATCTTCGGGCTGATGCGCAGAGGGTTGTGCATGAATGCTCTCTAGTTAAATCCCATATCGCGAGACTTCATGCCGGTTTCGAAATGACTCGTCGCACATCCTCCGATGGCCTCCCTTTCACCGGATTCCATTAGATCTCGTCCTCATCCTCTTCATCCTCATCTTCCCGGTCAGGATGCAGTGGGTCGTCGGGATCGAAGAAGAAGTCGCCGAGGCCCAGCGGCACGACGTCACCGCCCAGCGTGCGGCTCTTGCGCTCGGCCAGCGAATGCAGGTCGAGTGCTTCCGGCCCCAGACAGCGCTCCAGCGCTTCGCGCCAGGCGGCGTCTTTGCTGAGCGGGTGCTTGGGGTTTTGCGCCAAGCGTTTGAGCGCATAGCGCAGCAGGTTTATGCCGTCGCGCGGCGAGAAATCGAGCTTCAGTTCATGCGATTGCTGCAAAAAGTCGACCGTCAGCGCCAGCATCTCGGCTTCGGCAAACGGCAAGTGATACTGCAAGATCGCCATCTCGTCGTGGCGACTGGGAAAGCCGACCTGCAGCGTCGGCTGCAAGCGGCTGAGGATATAGTCGGGAATCTCGTAGGTCGATTCGTCCTGGTTCATCGTCACGCAGCAACGAAAATCACGATGCGCGCCGATGGTGATGCCAGCGACGATCGACTCGACGTAGCGCCGATGATCGAATAGCGGAGCGAGGCTCGCCCACGACTTTTCGTTCATGCGGTTGCCTTCGTCCAAGATGCAGACGCCGCCGGTCAGCATGGCGGTGACGAGCGGGCTGGCGTGATAGGCGATCTTGCCGCTCTCGGCCAGGACCGGCGTGACCAGCAAATCCTCGGGGCGAGTGTCGGCCGTGCATTGATAGATGAACAGCGGTTGCTGCCGCTCGCGCGAAGCCGCCATGCCCAGCGCGGTTTTGCCAATGCCTGGCTGACCGACCAAGCGCGGGGTCAGCGGCAGGGCTTTGTCGTCGACCACGATCCAGCATGCCAGCAGTTGTTGCAGGATTTCGTGCTGGCCGATCCACTCGCCGATGGCTTCGTGCGGCTGACTGAGTTTCAGTCGCACGCCATCGATTTCCACCATCGAAAACGTCGTCGTCATGAATACTCCTACTCGATGCGTCGCGAATACACTTATGGTACCGCATGCAGGGCGAGTAGTGGG
>JAEZGD010000434.1 GCA_023417165.1 Planctomycetota bacterium | reverse complement strand
GAGGTGTCTTATTCTTCGAAGCGAACTAAAGAGTGCCTAAAAGGCGAAACGTTTTGGATCGTTTGCAAGACAGACGCTGGTTCAGTTGTCACGAAGCACTCCGACAATCCAATTCAAACCTCCTACGAGCTATTGTGGGAGGAAGTGCGTAGTGAGCACCGTAACAACGTAACTATCCAGAACACGCTTCGGAGGATATTAGAGAACTACTTCAAAATTATCGGTGGCATCGACTACGAGAAGGTCTGTGACCGCTTTAAGGGACATGAAAAGACGATATCTAAATCGCTATGTTCCTGGGTGCATGATGGTTCGCATCACGCGCACGACAATTTGTTTGTAGCCGTTGATGCGTCGATGGTAGACCGCTACTTGACGGTGTTCCGAAAAATCTTTGAATTGCTGGGTCATACAGCGCACTACAAGATGATGATGAAGGAGCAGTACGTAGAGCATCCCAAGGAAGCCGTCGTTGATCTGGAAGCGGTGCGCGCACAGATCCCCACTGGATCGGTTACGATTACCGACGGCGTGTATGGGACCATTCGAGTGGCGAGAGGAAGCAATAGCGCTGCCCCGCTAAGCGACGGTGACGCGAATGCTGTAGCTCCAGCCGTGAAAGGTTCCTCGCAAGCATCGCAAGATCCCGGTGGAAGCGAGCTGTCATAAAGCAAGATGGCATGGCCGTTCGGCTGTTGCTACTGGCAAGAAATTAAAAAAGGACGGGTTCGGAAACCCGTCTTAAGATGGTTTAGTTTCGGGAAGTCATTACTTCGCCTCGAAGTCGACGCCGTACTTTTCTTTCATCTTGGCGACGATGGCTTGGCGGTCTTCTTCGAGCATGCGCCAGATGGTGGCGCGGTCGTCGCGGTCTTGCAGGACGGCTTCCTGCTGCGCGGCACGCACGTCTTGCAGGTTGCTGTCGGTGGTGAACCATTCGGGGCGGAAGATGCCGCCGAACTCGGTGGTGGCGATGCGGCGATTATAGGTGCGGACGTCGAAGCGAATCGCCCTGTTCAAGCGGTCGACTTCGACCGGGACGCCGCGCAGCGAACTGGCGAGCGCTCGCAACTGCTGCGAGAGGTTATAGCCCCAAGCGACTAGTTCGGGATCGACACCAATCGTCGAGAGATTCTCGATGCGCACCGCATGGTTCTCGTGCCACAGGGCGGTCCGTTCATAATCCGAGGCGCGGCGATTCTGAAATTCCAGGTCGCGAATTGCGGCGACGACGGCATCGTAATAACGCTTCGAGGCGATGACGTTCGCCTGCTGGGCCTGGTCGGGAGCGGCCGCTTCGGCCGGATGCTGCGTCTGGATCAGGCTCAGCACGCGGCGGAAACCCTGCTCGTTCATCTGCGATGTCAGCGTGAACGTGTTGTCGGTGACTTTGGCATCGGCATGGGCGAGCGCTTCCACATGCGCGCCGGCGTTGTCGAACCATTCCAGGACGATGTCTTTCATCAGTTGCGGGCTGGCGACGATCGGCTCGCCAAAATCGAGCTGCAGCCGGCCCACGATGTCCTGGTCCACGGTCACGACCAGACGCAGACCATGCATCGAAGCGAATTGCTCGGCCAGCGTTTCGATCTCGACCTTCTGAGCCTTCACCGCCGGCGAAATTGCCAGCCACTTGGCTAGGTACTCGGCATCGGCCATGTCGGCCAGGTCGATGGCCACCACCACTTGCGCGGCCTTCTCGGCGGTCAGTACATCTTGCACATACGGCGAAAGATTGTTTTTGCCTTCCGGGGCCGGACCGCGCAGCCAACGCGCCAGCAGTTGGCGATCGGCCGGCTCGAGCGAGCCCAGCAAGCGATTGCCCAGGCGGGCGAAGTAAACACCACGCTGCGAGTGGACGGCGAAAGTGTCGGCGATGCGCTCCGCGCGCGACAACTCGTGCTGGGCGATGTCGTTCATGCTGACATCGCTGCGCATCGAGAAGATGCTATAGACCGGCTCTTCGTCACGCGAGTGAGGACGGTACTCGGTGGCGCGAATGAACTCTTGGACCGTCGGCGGCGCGGCCAACAAGCCAGCAGCATACGCCTCGCGAAATTCCGTCAGCCACTTGCGCTGACGACCAAACCGGCTGTTCAGCAAGTCGCCAACGCGCACGTGAGCCACCGCATTCGAATCGGCGGGGACCCAGCGCAGCATGTCCTGAGCGTTCGAGAGAGACGTAAATAGGCCGATCAGGCCGAGCGCGATCAACGAGGTTCTGCACGCCGACTGCATGGTTGGTATCCTTCGCCAAAATTAAATAGGTGGCTGTACTTGAGGGTAAACACGAATCGAGTCGAAAGCCACCCCCGAATGGGGTTCTCGTCGGTGCGAATGGCTGTGGCGAATGTGCTTATGAATAATTGTGGAATGTATTGACAAATAGTCAAGTGTTTGGTATGCTATTCGCTTGGCTGCCGCGAAGTTCGGCGATGCCATTGGTGTGCTTTTAGCGAGGCTGCCTGCCACCTGCTGGGGTGGGGCATAAAGTTCGCGGCAGCCTTGGCGAGATGCTCGCCAAGTGCGGGCGCAGTTGGAATCGTAAGTGGTTCTGTAATTAACAGTTGGGGATTAGTAGTGGGCGGCAATGGGGCCGTCAACCAGGGCGAAATCGCCAGGCATAAACGGCGTTTGCCGGGCGGGAAATGCGGTCTTGGGACTGGCTGCTGCTTTAAGCCTATCGCGCAGGTGGCTATGCTACGCTCTCCCACCTTCGGATTTCTTTCCTTGTCGAGGACTACTTTGATGTTTCGCACCTTGCTGCCAGGCTTGTTGGTGATGGCTATGTCGACTTCGCTGTTTGCCCAAGGGTTGACCAAAGACGATCGAATTGTCTTTTTGGGCGACTCGATCACCCAGGCGGGCGCGGGCCCCGGTGGCTATGTCACGCAGGTGCGCGAAGCCCTCGAGAAGCAGGAACTGGGAGCCGAAGTGATTGGCGCCGGCATCAGCGGCAACAAGGTTCCAGATCTGGAGAAGCGGCTCGATCGCGACGTGATCGCCAAGAAGCCGACGATCGTGGTGATTTACATTGGCATCAACGACGTGTGGCATTCGCAGAGCGGCAAGGGAACGCCGAAGGATGTTTACGAAACCGGACTGAAGAGCCTGATCGAACGCATTCAAAAGGCGGGTGCTCGCCCAATCTTGTGCACTGCGACGGTCATCGGCGAGAAGACCGACGGCTCGAATCCGCTCGACAAGATGCTGGACGAATACTGCGACGTCAGCCGCTCGGTCGCGAAGGAAGCGAAGATTCAACTCATTGATCTGCGCAAGGCGTTTCTCGATTACTTGAAAGCGAACAATCCCGATAACAAGGCCCAAGGCATTCTGACCAGCGATACCGTGCACTTGAACGCGGCCGGCAACAAGTTTCTGGCCGAGCAAATGCTCGCCGGCCTGCAAGCTGGAGACAGGAAGGCTGCGACCGATGGCAAGCGTCTGCGTCACGTGGTGTTGTTCAAGTTCAAGGCCGATGTGACGAAAGAGCAGATCGCTGAAGTCGAGCGCGAATTCGCCCTGCTGCCGAAGAAGATCGACGTGATCGACGCGTATGAATGGGGCACCAACAACAGCCCCGAGATGCTCGCGCAAGGTTACACGCATTGCTTCCTGGTCACTTTCCGTGACGAGAAGGGACGCGAAGAATACCTGCCGCATCCCGAGCACAAGAAGTTTGTCGACATGGCGCTGCCGCGTATCGAGAGCGCGCTGGTCGTCGACTATTGGACGCCGTAAGACTAAGTTATTGCACCGGCTTGCGAGTTCGCCCTGCGGCGCCAATCAACTTGATGACGCCGCGCTTGATTTCGGTTTCGTTTTCGAGTTCCGAAGCCGTGATGACGCGATCGGCATTTTCGGCCAACAGCGGAAAGCCATAGATCGCGCTGGCGCGTGCGATGTACTCGCTCAGGCGTTTGACTTCCATCCAATCGCTGCGGGTGGTGGCATCGACCAGGTTGTCGATGTGCTCGACGAGCCCATCGATCCATTGATTGACGCGCTGATTATCAACGGCCAGTTTGGCGTTGAGTTGGGAGAAGTTGGGAAGCGTGTTCTGCGTCATTGGTGGCGGCCCTGCAAATGGTCCGGCAGCGCGTCGTCGGCGCTGGAAGGACGCCCAGCGCTTCGCCCTTCTCCCAGCAACTATAGCTCAGGAATTTCGGGTCGCCGCAAACGAAGTTGTGGCTTAGGCCGCGCGACGCAGTGTGCGCATGGTCGGTCGCACGGCGCGAACTTGAGCCGCCACCAGTCGCACGATCTGCTCGGTCGTTAGCTCGCGCAGTTGCTCGCCTGCCGAGTGCCAGCGCTGCGAGCGGGCGAGTTCGGATTCGACCGTGTGTTTGACAATCAGCCCTGCCCTGGCGCGCACGTATCCGCGCGCTTCCGCGGGGCTCATGGCCAAGGCTTGATGCTGTACCAGCCGCCAGACCTGATCTTGGCACGTCGCCGCCAAGCGGTCGGCCAGCTGCACCAGCTTGGCTTCGGTGGGAAACCAGTTCGTCCAGGGGAGCCAGTTCATTGCCAGTCCTTTCCGTGACCGTGGCAGCGCCCAGCGGCGCGAGGGGGATCCCGACAATAATCGGGACTTTGTAGAAATCGAGTGCGAGCAGGCTTAATCTTCAGGCGGTTGACTGCCGATAGTGCCATAGCGGTGAGGCGGAATGTGCCGACCGCAGTCATTGCACCAGTTAGTGGCGGCTACACCCGCCCGGATATTTCGCCTGAGCGTTAGAGTCGGCCTAAGCCTCTTGACCGCACAGGTGATATTTCCTACTGTTGCGAGTGTTACGGCGCTGTAGCCAAGTGGCTAAGGCAGCGGATTGCAAATCCGCCATCGTGGGTTCGACTCCCACCAGCGCCTCTTTCGCGGGATGCCTAAGCCCTCGCCACGACGGCAAATTAAAGGTGTCAGTACAGCGAGCGACTGATTCGCTTGACTGAAACAACGTGGCGAGATGAGGGCCTGTGATGCCCTTCAACTATCGAAGCCCGCGGTTAAAAACGCCCTTGGGCAGTTTTGGCTTCTTCCATATCTTTGGCAGAGGTCGCCGCCGCAGTTCTGGTTCATCTCCTCCGCCACCTAAGTCTCGGCAGCAGTGTGGCAATTGCGGCTATACTTGGACGCCGCGCGGTAGGGATGTCTCAATTCGTTGCCCCAATTGCGGCACGAAGTTTACGGAAGTCGTCGCTGTTCCGCCTGCCGGGGCTGACGCCGGTTCGTCGATCATTGGTTGTCTGGGAACGCTAATCCTTGTTCCCGTCACGATTGTCGCGTTATGTGCAGGTGCGGCATTCTTAATTGGCATAGTTGGGTCTTATCAAGCAGAGCCGCCTGTCGCTTC
>JAEZGD010000682.1 GCA_023417165.1 Planctomycetota bacterium | reverse complement strand
TTTGCCGAGCCGTCGGCCGCTCCCACTTTTACGCCTAGCACGGGCCGCGCGCCCGCCGCCTATGTCGAACCGCATCGCGGCGCGCTGGTGTTGATATTGGCGGTGTTGAGCTGGTTTGTGAACTGTTTTCCTTTAGGCATCGCCGCTTGGGTGATGGCCTCTAGCGATCTTCACAAGATGCGCATCGGGCAGATGGATCGTAGCGGCGAAGGGCTGACGCGCGCCAGCATGATCATCGCCATCATTCACGTCGGTATCAACGCACTGGCTCTGTTATTGTTTTTTATGATCATAGTGCTCAGCATTGTCGCCGGCTAAGATGTCGATGAACCTATTGCAAAGACTTCAGACCTGGTACGCAGCGCAATGCGATGGCGATTGGGAGCATCAGCACGGCATTCGGATTGAATCGCTCGACAATCCTGGTTGGTGGGTCAAAATCGATCTGCAAGGCACCGACCTCGCTGGCAAATCGTTTCCGCCAGTGCGGCAGGGAATCAGCGACGACAAAATGCAGCACGACGCCGTCTGGTTTTGTTGCGAGGTCCAGGACGGACGCTGGTTTGACGCCGCAGGCGATCCGTCGCAGTTGGAGCCGATTCTAGAAAGGTTTTTGGCCTGGGCCGAGCGCCCGGCTGCCTAGTTTCTGGCGCTGGCACTTTTTCTACGAGCGAGCCGCATCATGCTTAAGCTCAAGCGCGCTTACGAAGCACCCACCAAAGCCGATGGCCTGCGCATTCTGGTCGAACGGTTGTGGCCGCGCGGCGTGCGCAAAGATCAGGCACAGATCGACGTCTGGCTGAAAGAAGTCGCCCCCAGCACCACGCTGCGCAAGTGGTATGGCCATGATCCCGAGCGCTGGCCCGAGTTTCAAAAACGCTATCGCGCCGAACTCAAGAAGCTTGGCGACGTCCTACCGCTGCTGCAGTACCTGGCCCAAAACCAGACCGTCACGTTCGTGTATGCCGCCAGTGACGCAGAACGCAACAGCGCCGTTGTCTTGCAGGCCTATTTAGAGCAATAGGCCCAATGACGCCCCGCACCACTTCACTGGGTCGGCAGCAGGATCGTGAGCAAAAGCGAACCCGCTTCGATGCCGCGCAGCGAATGCGGCTCGCCCGTCGACAAATACAGCATCTGTCCTGCTTCTAGCTCGTGCGTTTGGCCGCAGGCCGTAAACGCGATCTTGCCTTCCAGGCATTGCACGGTGATCTCGCCTTTGGCCTTATGCGTAGCGATTTCTTTTCCCGCGGGCACCACCAGACGAATGACTTCCAGCGTCTTGGTCTTGATCAGCGTTTCGGTGGTTTTGCTTGCCAATGCGGCCCCGAGCGGGCGGACCTCGACCACTTCACCAGGCTGTGCGTGAGCCAATGCCATGTCATGCTCCTTAGGCAGTAACGATCAATGGCGTTGCGATAACGCCGCTAAAAGTCCTTCAACCACATGTGCATCGGGCGGCTTGACCAGGTGATGATCAAAACCAGCCTCTGCCGTGCGGCGACGATCCTCTGGCTGTCCCCATCCGGTCAGGGCCGCCAATACCGTTTGTTTCAGCTCTGGTATGTCACGCAATTGCCGAGCAACTTCATATCCGTCCATGCCTGGCATGCCAAGGTCCAGAAACACCAGGCTTGGATGATGCATCTTCGCCATTTCTAAAGCGCTGGCGCCATCATAGGCCACGCAAACTTCATGTCCTTGCAACCGCAATAGCGTGGCCAGACTAATCGCTGCGTCCTCGTTATCGTCGGCCACCAGTAATCGTTGCGGCACGAGTCCGGCGAATCGCTGCTGCGCGCCTGCGTGATCGTTGGCCGCAGACTTCGCGCTGGCCAGCGGCAAGCGGACGATAAACTCCGAACCCTTTCCCAATCCGGCGCTATGCGCTTCGATCGATCCACGATGTAGTTCGACGAGGTTCTTGACCAGCGTCAGCCCAATGCCGAGCCCGCCTTGCGCCTTCGACGAAGCGTGGTCCGCCTGGGTGAAGAGCTCGAAGATGTGCGGCAACATATCGGCCGCGATGCCGATACCGCTGTCGCGCACCGAAATGATCGCCTCATCGCCTTCGCGCTGCGCCAGGACCCAGATATTAGCCTCGGGCTCGGCATACTTTGCGGCATTGTTGATCAGATTGCCGAAGACCTGGATCAGTCGCACCGGATCGGCATGCAGCAATAGCGAAGCCTCACCCAACTCGACCGTCAGACGATGGCCCTGCGCTTCGATCAGCGGTTTGGCCGTTTCGATGGCGCGGGCGATGACTGCGGCGAGCTCTACCGGTTCGCTCCGCAGCTCGATCTTGCCCTGCATCACGCGGGACACATCGAGCAGGTCGTCCACCAGGCGCACCAGATGTTGCACTTGGCGCTCTAGCACGCCATGCATCTGCTGGGTTGTATTGTGATCGACGCCCGGCAATTTGAGGATTTCAAGCGAGTTGTTAATGGGGGCCAGCGGATTGCGCAACTCGTGCGCCAAGGTAGCTAGAAATTCGCGCAGTTGCCGCGCATGATCTTCGGCCAGCCGTTTAGCCGCGGCGATTTCGACCAGGCGGCGCGCGTTTTCTTCCGCACGCTTCCGCTCGGTCATATCGCGCGTAATCTTCGAAAAGCCGCGCAGCTCTCCGGAATCTGAGCGCAGCGCGGTGATGACGACATTGGCCCAAAACTGCGTGCCATCTTTGCGGACACGCCAGCCTTCGTCCTCAAAACGTCCTTCCGCCTTGGCCACTTCCAACTCGTGCGCTGGCCAGCCGCTGCGGCTCACTTCTGCCGGGTAGAAGATCGAGAAATGCTTGCCGATAATTTCTGTCGCTGTGTATTGCTTCAAACGCTGCGCGCCAGAATTCCACGACGCCACCAGCCCCTGCGGGTCGAGCAGAAAGATCGCGTAGTCGCGCACCCCCTCGACCAGCAAGCGAAAACGCTCTTCGCTTTGGCGCAGCGCTTCCTCCACGCGCCGCCGGCGAGTCAGATCGCGGGTGATCTTTGAGAAGCCACGCAGTTGCCCTTGCTCGGTGCGCAGCGCGGTAATGACGACATTGGCCCAGAAGCGCGTGCCATCCTTCCGCAGCCGCCAGCCTTCATCTTCGAAGCGTCCCTCGCGGCTCGCGGTCTCTAGTTCGTAT
>JAEZGD010000678.1 GCA_023417165.1 Planctomycetota bacterium | reverse complement strand
CCAATCCACCCCCCCCCGCGGGGGGCGGCGAACCCAGCGCATACACGCGCGGCTTGAAGAACCGTCGATCCAGCCCGGTCGCCAGGTGGACCAGTTGCCGCTCGGCCCCCCCCACATCCAGTTCGGTAATGACTAGCGCGACGCGTAGCATGGCCAGGTTGTTAAAAAGTTGGTGAAAGCGGCCAACGAGCGAGCGACTATCTTCACCTTACCATGCACAGTTGCCGATCCGCTCGTATACTTCTTTGTTCGCAATTTCCCGCATCTAACTTTTGCCTCCCTGCGCTGCATTGTCCGACGCCGTTTCTCACTACGATTACAACCTGCCTGACGAGCTGATCGCCCAGCATCCGCTCGCCCAGCGCAGCGACGCGCGGCTGATGCTGATCGACCGCCAAGCGCAAACCATCGACCACTATCACGTTCGCGACCTGCCGCAACTGCTGCATGGTGGCGATTGCCTGGTGCTGAACGATACGCGCGTCGTCCCTGCCCGGCTGATCGGCTTTCGCACGCGCACCGGAGGGCGGTGGCAAGGTTTGTATCTGCAACACGACGACGCAGGGCATTGGCAACTGCTCGGCAAAACGCGTGGCTATCTCGAAATCGGCGAGACCATCACCTTGATGGATCGCAATGGCCTGGACGGCGTCCAACTCAAACTGCTCGCGCGCCAGGAAGGAGGCGTGCTCGTCGTCGCGCCACTTTCTGATGAACCCGCCCTCGCAATCCTGGAAAAACACGGTCGCATTCCCCTGCCCCAGTACATTCGCGCCGGCGAAATGGAATCCGGCGACATCGAGCGCTATCAAACGGTCTTTGCCGACAAGCCAGGCTCGGTCGCAGCGCCCACCGCCGGGCTGCACTTCACGCCACAACTGCTCAGCGAACTCGCCAAGCGTGGCGTCGATACCGCGCACGTCACGCTGCACGTCGGCATTGGCACCTTTCGGCCGATCGCTGTCGAGAACCTCAGCGATCACCTCATGCATCACGAATGGGCGACCATCACACCGCCTACCGTCGCGCAAATCGCGGCCGCGAAGGAACGCGGCGGGCGTTGCATTGCGGTCGGCACCACGTCGATGCGAACGTTGGAATCCGCGGCTCGCGGCGGCAGTCTGCAGCCTTTCAGCGGCGAGACCAACCTCTTCATTCGTCCGCCGTTTACCTTCCACGCAGTCGATGCGCTATTGACCAACTTCCACTTGCCTAAGAGCACGTTGCTGGTGCTGGTTCGTACGTTTGGCGGCGATGAACTACTGCGCCGCGCTTACGAAGTCGCCATCGCCGAGCGCTATCGTTTCTACAGCTACGGCGACGCCATGCTCATTGTTTAGGGTTGCTCCTCTGGTTGAGTTCGCTGGCTAACTGCTCGAACTTCGCCTGTTCCGCTTCTGGCAGTGGCGTGATTTGAGCTCTATACGCGTCTATCAGATCCGCTAAACGATCATCGTTGGCAAGGTAGGCGACGGTCACGCCGGTCATGGCGCGATACGGTTGATTAGTCGCGTCAAACGCCCGGCGATCGAAGCCGCTCGCGACACTTGCCGCCACCTCAGCTCCTGCTGGATTCAGTCCCCGATTCAGCGCCGCCAGATCACGATACTCATCAAAGAATGGCAAAACGTGCTCGGCGATTAGCTCCACAACGCCCGGTGGAATCGCGGCCAATTCCGCTTCCGATTGCGCCTGGAAACGCACGCTACGCCCTGGCTGCGGCGTAACGCCTAGGAACTCAAGCTGCGTGATGGAGGTGAGCGTGGAAGCGTGATACTTGGATAGCGCGCCCGAGAAACGATTGACGATCTCTTGGACCGCGTCGCACCGAATGCACAGCGTTAGCGAGAACTCAAAGACAGGGTTGTAGTCGTAAAGAGGCAAGCCAAGTTGCTGGCTTCCCCCTTCGATCTTGCGGACAAAAGCTTCTGCTGCCTTCTTATAACTAAAGCTCGCGTCGCTGACCGCTGGCGAAATCGCGTCGACGATCGCGCGCCGCACTTCGCTCTTTGTCCAAGCGGCCATAAGGTGCCTGCTCAGCGTTTGCCGTCGTCGGTCGCGCCGTACTTGCCTTGGTATTCGGACGCGGGATACTTCGCTTCGTTCTTCTTCATCTTGGCGCGCATCGTCTCGCTGATATCGAGATCCAGCTCGTTGGCGAGCGCCATGGCGTAACAGATCACGTCGGCCAATTCTTCGCCGATCGCCGCCTTCTTCTCGGCGTCATCTTTCAGTTGGCGCGAAAGCTCGACGCTGATCCACTGGAAGTGTTCCATCAGCTCGGCCGCTTCGATGGCCAGCGCCATGCTCAGATTCTTCGGCGCATGAAACTGCTCCCAATCGCGCTCCGCCACAAAGCGGCGCACCATCTGGCGCAGTTCGTCGACGGTGACTTTCGCATCCGACATAGCAGCAGGACGAAGCCATGCTTCGTCCCCTTTCCGATTACGTTCGCCTCGCTAGTTGAGGCAGCGAACCCGCCAGGACTACAGCGGCTTCGCGATTTGAATACCCAGCTCCTTGAGCTGCTTGGTTTCGACTTCGCCAGGCGCTTCGGTCATCAGGTCGGTGGCCTTCTGCGTCTTGGGGAACGCGATGCAGTCGCGAATGTTATCGAGACCGCCGAACAACATCACGCAGCGATCGATCCCCAGCGCGATGCCGCCGTGCGGAGGCGCACCGTATTGCAATGCATCGAGCAAGAAGCCGAAGCGTTCTTTCGCAGTCGCCTGATCGATGCCCAGCAGGCCGAACACCTTCGACTGTCGCTCGCCGTCGTGGATACGGATCGTGCCGCCGCCCGCTTCATAGCCGTTGATCACCAGGTCATACGCTTGGGCCCGCGCGGCCTTTGGGTCAGTATCGAGCAGCGGAATGTCTTGATCGCGCGGGGCGGTGAACGGATGGTGCATCGCCACCCAGCGTTTTTCCTCCGCGTCCCAATCGAACATCGGGAACTCGACGATCCACGAAAAGTGCATCGTCTTCGGATCGTAGAGCTTCAGATCCACGCCCAGGCGTTTGCGAACCTGATACAGGGCTTTGCAGGTCACATCCCAGGTGTCGGCCACGAAGAACAGAATATCGCCCGGCTCGCCGTGCAAGCGTTCGATGAACTTCTTCTGCAGCTCGGGCGAGAAGTTCTTGGCGATCGGCGAATAGATGCTGCCGTCTTTCTCGATGCGGAAGAAGGCCAGGCCCTTCGCGCCAAAGTCCTTCGCGATCTGCTCGAGTTCGTCGATCTTCTTGCGCGAATAGACCGTCGGCGAATCTTCCTTCGCAGCGCCCTTGGCGTTCAGGCCGCGGACAAAGCCACCGCTGTCGGCCGTGCCTTTGAAGACGCGGAACTCCGATTCCTTCGCCAGATCGGTGCAATCGACCAGTTCCAAGCCGAAACGCAAATCCGGCGCGTCGTGACCAAAACGCGACATGGCCTCGTCGTAGGTCAAACGGGGCAACGGCAATTGCAGGTCGAGCCCCAAGAGCGACTTCGCCAGGTGTTGCATCAAGCCATCGATCATGCCGATGACGTCGTCGGCGTCGACGAACGACATTTCCAGGTCGAGCTGCGTGAACTCTGGCTGACGATCGGCACGCAAGTCTTCGTCGCGGAAGCAGCGCGCCACTTGGATGTACCGGTCGTAACCGGCGACCATCAGAATCTGCTTATAAAGCTGCGGCGATTGCGGCAGCGCGTAGAACTTGCCGTTTTGCACGCGGCTGGGCACGAGGTAGTCGCGGGCGCCTTCCGGCGTGCTGCGGCCCAGGATGGGCGTCTCGACATCGATGAAGTTTTCCTTCTCGAAGTAGTCGCGCATGCCTTTGATGATGCGACTACGAAGTAGCAGCGTGTCTTGCATCTCTTGGCGACGCAGGTCCAGAAAGCGGTACTTCAACCGCATGTCCTCGCCAGGCAAGTCTTGCTGCGAAGGCGTAAACGGAGGGTTGTTTCCCTTGTTGAGCAGTTCCAGCTTCGCGGCGCGCAGCTCGATCTCGCCAGTGGCCAGTTTGGGGTTCGTGGTGCCAGCGGGACGAGGGGCGATCTGGCCAGGCACGCGGACGACATCTTCCAGCCGCAGCTTCTGGGCGAATTCCAGCGCCGCAGGGCCGCTTTCGGGGCCAACCATGATCTGCGTCAAGCCATAACGGTCGCGCAAGTCGATGAAGATCGCGCCGCCATGGTCGCGATAGCTGTCCACCCAACCGCAGAGGGAGGCTTCCTGGCCAATGTGAGCCGCGCGCAATTCGCCGCAAGTGTGGGTGCGAAGCAAGGGACGTTTCCTGCGTTAGACGACGATTGAGAGAAAAAGTAAACCGCGTATTGTAGTGGCGGTGGCAGAAGGCGCGAATAGCGTGCCGCTCAACCAAGGACCGCTACTTTTTGCACAGGGTTCGCCCTGGTGAGCGTGACGACCGTCACAACACTGCCTGGCGTAAGTGTCCAGCCTGTGCCTCCAGCCGCCGCGAACCGCCCCCGGAGCCTGGGGTTTTTCAACATGGCGACATGTTGCGCGTGTCGATTCAAGCGCTTGCCGCTGTATGTCTTCGGCCCAAAATCAGGGTCGCCGACACATGCGTGTTTGTTGAAAAACCTCCCTGCCAGCCGCGCGTCGACTGTCGCCGATAGCGCGCAGCACTACTACCAGACAGTGAACACCAGTATACGCACAGCGCGACCACAAGTCAAGACATGCGCACAAAGTTATCAATAACATCGCCTTTATCCACAACCCCGGGTGGTCAGGTCGGCTAGAAGCCAGACCCGACCGTGCTAGAGTATCACCGTGGAAACCGAGTCCCTTTCCGAATCGAACCAGGCTGCGCAATTGCCGCGCATTTCGCTGCGCGCGGCCCTGGCCTATCCGTTTACGCAATCGAATTGGCTGGTCGCACTGGCCTATGTCGGAGCGATCCAATTCATACCGATCCTGGGCTTTCTGATCATTCGCGGCTGGCGGTTCGACATCGCCAGGCGTGTAGGGGCAGGTCCCACCACTCGGTTGCCTGATTGGCGCAGTGCGACCGAGCATTTAAAGCAGGGCTCCCTGCTGTTTTTCGTCACCGTGGTGCACTTCATCCCACTGTACGTGTTACTAGCAGCGCCGCGCTGGGGAATCATCTGGGCGGTGCTGGACCTGGTGCGCTGGTTCTATGAGCGGTACTTCACCGTGATCGAACCGCGGCCGTTGGCCGAGATTCTGGAATCGGGTTTGAAGGCGCTCGTCATTTTTGTCGTCATCATGATCGTGGTCCCGCCGATTCTGTCGGCCATTGTCGAATCGGCCACTCAGCGATACGCTCAAACGGGGCGGGTGCGCGTGCTGTTTGAGTTCTGGCACAGCATTCGACTGGCGTGCGGCGACCTCGGCGATGTGGTGCGGATCGAAGCCGGTATCCTGCTGCTAAATTTGGTCGTGCTCACGCTTTCGCTGCTGCTAATGCTGACGGTTGGCGGCGCGGCGTTCATCCCGCCCATCATGATCCCCGTTTACATGTGGACCCGCGGCGCACTCATGGGCCAATGGATTCGTAAGAACCGGGCGGAGGAAGCGCTTGCCGCCCAGAAACGGATTACCGCATGACGGCTCCACCGGCTCCATCCTCTTCGACAGTCTCTGCGGCTAAGCCGCGTACGTGGCGTTACTGGGCGTGGAGATTGGTGCGGTTTGTGTTGTTGTTCTACGTGGGAGCAGTGCTGTTGCTGCTGGGCTTTGAAAATTCGTTGATTTTCTTTCCAACCAAGTTTCCCAGTGGCGAGTGGCAGCCCCACGGCTTCCAGCCTGAAGATGCGTACTTCACAGCGGCCGATGGCACCAAGTTGCACGGCTGGTACGTGCCGGTGGAGGATCCCATCGCCGTCGTACTGTTCTGCCATGGCAATGGAGGCAACCTGACGCATCGCGAGGACCTGATGTGGGCGATGCAGCGATACGTCGGCGCGTCGGTCCTTGTGTTTGACTATCGCGGATATGGTCGCAGCGAAGGTTCGCCTTCGGAGCGCGGAGTGCTTAGTGACGCTCGCGCCGCACGTGCGTGGCTCGCCCAGCGTGCAGGCGTCACCGAAGAAGATGTCGTGCTAATGGGCGAATCGCTCGGCGGTGCGGTAGCCGTCGATCTGGCCGCACACGATGGCGCGCGAGCCCTCGTGCTGGAAGATACGTTCACTTCACTGCCGGATATGGCAGCGGTGCACTATCCGTGGCTGCCAGCGCGGTGGCTGATGCGCAGCCGTCTCGATTCGCTGGCGAAGATCTCGCAGTATCATGGCCCGTTGCTGATGGTGCATGGCGATGCCGATTCGATCGTCCCTTACGCCCTGGGCGAGAAGTTGTTTGCAGCCGCCAACGAGCCCAAGCAGTGGATCCGCGAGCCTGGCTACGACCACAACGATCCCCGCTCGACGGAATTCCTCGACCAGCTAAAAAAATTCCTCTCCGCGCTCCCGGCGCCGTAGTGTTTCCTTTGGCTCTTTCTCACGAAACGATCTGTGTCTTATAAAGCTTTGATTTTTGATTGCGACGGTACGCTCACTAATTCAATGCCGGCTCACTATGTCGCCTGGAACCGCGTCCTGACCCGGCGCGGCATTGTCTTTGAAGAATCTCGCTTCTATGCCTTGGCGGGCGTGCCGACGCATAAGATCCTGACGATGCTCTCCGAAGAGCAAGGCATTCCCATCAACGGTCAGGACGCCGCGCGCGAGTACGAAGCCGACTTCCTTTCGATCCTGCACCTGGTCACGCCGATCGAGCCGGTCGTCAGCATCGTGCGCGAGCATTTTGGCAAGCTGAAGATGGCGGTCGCCAGCGGCGGCTGGACCACGGTCGTGCGCCGCCAACTGCAGCAGATCGGCTATCTCGAGCATTTCGATGCTTTGGTCTGCGCGGAAGACACCGAGCGCCACAAACCAGAGCCCGACTGCTTCCTCGAAGCCGCCCGGCGGTTGGGGGTCGCGCCCGAGCACTGCTGCGTCTATGAAGATGCCGATTTGGGGATCGAAGCCGCGCGGCGCGCCGGCATGGCGTGCGTGGACGTTCGCGGGTGGTATCAGCCCGGCTCAATCGCGCTCGACTGCGCCGGTTAGCGCGGTTGTCGCGGCTTTTCGGCCGATTTCCCCCGACAAAGTTGATTCCCCCGCGTAGTCGCGGCTTCTATACTAGAGGTGGAGCCGGGGAATCGTCGGGGGATCTCTTCTTATGCAGCGCAGCACTATTTTTGCCGCGGCCGCGTCGATGGCGCTGTCCGTTTGGGCTGCTCCGTTTTCGGTGGCGTTTGCCGATACATTCGTCCTGCAAAGCGGAGGACGCATCGAAGGCGCACTGCTGAACGCGGAACAATCTCCGCGCGAATCGTATCTGGTTTCGCTGCCAGCGGGCGGAAAGATCAGCCTCGGCAAGAGCATGGTCACGCGCGTCATTGGCACCAGCCCCGCCGAGATGCAGTACGAACAGTACTTGCAGAAGATGCCCGCCACAGTCGATGGCCACTGGAAGATGGCAGAGTGGTGCGTGCGCAACAATCTGACGGCGCAGCGCGAGTTTCATCTGCGCGAGATCGTGGCGCTCGATCCGATGCACGACAAGGCTCGCCTGGCGCTTGGCTTTACCAACATCGACGGCCGCTGGGTGCAACCTGAAGAACACAACAAGCGCCTGGGCTATGTGAAGTTTCAAGGCGCGTGGCGCACGCCGCAGGACGTGGCCTTGGCGACCGCCCGGCAGCAGGCCGACGAGGCCGAGCGCAAGTGGCGCGCCGACGTGAAGACCTGGCGTGGCTGGATGAATCGACCTTCCAAGCACGAAGAAGGGGTCGCGCGATTGCGGGCCATTCGCGATCTGCAAGCAGCGCCGGCGATTGCTGACCTGCTGAACGACGACAAAGAACTGCCAGCCGTGAAGCTGCTGTGCGTCGATATCCTGGGCCAAATGGTCAACGACAGTGGTTTTGCGCGCGGCACGCTTGTCAATCACGTGCTGTACAACAACGACCCGCAGGTGCGCGAAAAGGCGATGGACTATATCGCCAACTGCAATCCACGGATCGTCGGCGCGATGTTCGCCAAAGCGCTCGGCGACAAGAAGAACGAAGTCGTGAATCGCGCCGCCGTCGGCATCGCCCGGGTGAAGGACGAAGAAGCGATTCCCGCGCTGATCGAAGCACTAGTCACCACGCACAAGTACGTGGTGAACACCGGCGGCGGCAACATCGCCGCCAACTTTGGTGGCGGTGCTGGCAATGGTGGCTTAGGCGGTCTGTCGGCTGGCGGCGGCGGCCCGAAGCAGACCATCAAGTCGCACAACAACGAATCTGTGAAGGATGCACTCACTGCACTGACGGGCGGGCAAAACCTGGGCTACGACAAGGATCGCTGGCGTGCCTGGTTTGCCGAAGTGAAGACGCCCCGGGAATTCAATATGCGGCGCAGCCCTTAAGAGCTACGCCGGTCTGAAGGTCGCCCTGCTGGCGCGTTTTTGAGTGCAGTTCGCTCGGTCCTCTGGCCGAATGATCCCTATAACCGGCAAAAGTTGCCGCAACAGACGAGCTGCGCTCGCCTGACGTTGCGCTGCAACCAGTTTCCTGCCCGTGACTTCGGTGCAGGATGTGCCGGCTCGCGACGACCGCGCATTTGCGGTCTTGCGTACTCGGGATGCCAAGGGGGGATGATGCAAAGCAGCGAACAACCTGCGGTGCGCCTGCCGCGCGCCGCGTGGAGGCGGTACGTGCGTCGCTGGGCATCGGCTTGCGTGGTCGGCTGGGCGATGACATCCGCCTTGGCGACAGTGCCGCTAGCAGCGGCGCCAGGAGGCACGTCCTCGCGAGCCGCGAAAGAAGAGGCTGTTGCCGAGATTCCCTTCGATCGCCTCAACAAAGACGTGCGCGGGCGATTGCTGGAAGTGCTCGAAAAACCCAGCATCTATCGCCGTCTGCCCGACAAGACGATCGAATGCGACCCAGATATGTATCTGTTCCTGGTGCGCAACCCCGAAGTGGTCGTCAGCATTTGGGAATTGATGGGCGTCACGAACGTGAAGCTCCGTCGCACCGGAGAATACACGTTTGAATGCGCCGATGGCTCTGGCACCGTCGGCACGGTCGAGCTCGTTTATGGCACGCACGACATGCACGTGTTGTATGCCGAGGCGACCTACGAGGGCGCGCTCACGGGCCGCAAGCTCAATGGCCGTGGCGTGTTGGTGCTGAAGTCGAACTACAAGAAAGACAAGCAAGAGAAGCTGATCGTCGAGAACCGCCTGGACGTCTTCATTCAGATCGATCAGGCGGGGGCCGAACTGGTCGCCAAGACCCTGCAACCGCTCGTCGGTAAAGCGGCCGATGCCAACTTCGAAGAGTCCGCCATCTTCGTCGGGCGAATCTCGCAAGCGGCTGAAGACAACGGCCCCGGCATGCAACGTCTGGCCGCGAAGCTCAAGCAAGTCGCTCCCGAGGTGCGTACCCAGTTCGCCGAAGTCTCGGCCATCGTCAGCCAGCGAGCGGCGATGCGCCAGGCGAACGAGGTCGGCTTCCCCCCCCAGTCCACCGCTGCGTCGCCGCCACCACGGGCCACCACGCCTACGCCGATGCGCCGCTAAACAGATCGGCCGCGCGCAAGTACAATGCAACGGGGACGGGTGCTTTTCACCCGTCCCTTTTTGTTGCTTCTGTGGTGACCGCCGCCGATGTTTTCGCCTGACCAGTACGAACTGCTCGACTTTGGCGCAGGGCGGAAGCTAGAGCGTTTCGGCCAGTTCGTGCTCGATCGCGCCACGCCGTCGGCCGAAGGCTATCAGCTGGTCGAACCCGCCCTGTGGAACAGCGCGCACCATCGCTTCTTGCGAGATGGCGGTGGCTGGCGATTTCAGAATCCGCAGCCCCCTTGCTGGACGGTGCAACACGGGCCACTCTCCTTTCAACTCACTCCTTCCGAAGCCGGGCAAATCGGCCTGTTCCCCGAGCAAGCCTCTAACTGGGATTGGCTTTCGCAGCAGATTGCCGTCAGCGCGACGCCGTGCAAGGTGCTGAACCTCTTTGCGTATACAGGCGGCAGCACACTCGCCGCTGCCGCGGCTGGCGCCGAGGTCGTGCATATCGATGCCGCCAGCAGCGTGGTTGAACGAGCGCGGCGTAATGCCGAACTATCTGGGCTGGCCGATCGCCCGATCCGTTGGATCACCGAAGATGCGGTGAAGTTCGTCGATCGCGAACTGCGCCGCGGCAATCGCTATAACGCGGTGATCCTGGACCCGCCTTCGTACGGACACGGCACGAGCGGCCGCGCCTGGAAGCTCGCTCAAGATCTGCCGCCGCTGCTCGAAAAACTCGCTCAGCTAACCATTGATCATCGCGCTTTCGTGCTGTTGACCTGTCACACGCCAGGCTTTGACGCCGCGGCGCTCGCTGCATTGCTAAAAACGACTCTGGGCCGCGGTGCGATCGAACATGGCGCGCTGGCTTTGCAAGCGAGCACCGGTCGGTCGCTGCCAAGTGGACATTACGCGCGCTGGACGCCTCGCTCTTAATATGCTGCCACCCATCACCAGCCTACAGAACCCACGCATCAAGCAAGCGGCCAAGCTGCGCGATCGCAAAGGACGTGTCGAACAGCAGCGCATCGTGATCGATGGCGTGCGCGAAATCGCCCGCGCCGTCGGACGCGTTACGTTCGACGAAATCTTCGTTTGCGAGGAATTGTGCGGAACGCCCGCCGCGCAAGCGCTGCTCGCGCAACTAAAGACTGCGAATGTGGAACTTTGGCCCGTCACGCCAGCGGTGTTTGCGAAGATCGCTTATGGCGAGCGGCAGGAAGGCATCATCGCGACAGCCCACACGCCGAGCACTAGTCTCGCGCAGCTAACACTTCCGCCGCATGCGACCGTGGCCGTGCTCGAAGGGGTCGAAAAGCCAGGCAATGTCGGCGCGGTGTTGCGCAGCGCCGACGGTGCAGGTGTCGACGCCCTGATCGTGGCCGATGGTGGCACCGATCTTTACAATCCCAACGCCATCCGCGCGAGCTTGGGTGCCATTTTCACGGTGCCCGTCTGCTCGGCCACCAGCACGGAAACGATCGCCTGGCTGCGTGCTCAGAAGTTGGCCATCTTTGCCGCCCGCGTCGATGCGACGCAGTGGTATCACC
>JAEZGD010000419.1 GCA_023417165.1 Planctomycetota bacterium | reverse complement strand
GCGAGCACCTTCGCCAAGATGCGCTTGTACATCGCGAACTTCGGCAGCGCGAACTCCATCTTGTACATGTCGCTGTAGTAGCCGAACTGCTTGGTGCGCGGAATCGCTTCCAACCTCGCGGCGCAATCGTGCTCGATATACGCAGGCGTGTTCGAATACCACCAGTGGCCGTTGGCGATCACATTCGGGAAGATCCACGAGTAGCTCACCAGTTCTTGATTGGTGACGCTCGCGAGCACGCTGATCGGGAAGTTCACCTGCGGAAACGCGTTGAACAGCTCTTTGTACTGAATCAGCGAGACGCGGCTGTCGTACAAATCCATGCCTTGGTGAACACCGGCGGGATAGACACTGCGATTGACGCCAATCATCAAATCGAATGGCAAGCGATACTCGGCGCAGTATTGCGCCAGCGTCCAAAAGACGAAGTTCGCGGCCGCTTTTCGCTGCGATTCATGGGCGGCAGGACCTTTGCGATAGAGCTCGGCAATCGCGGTATCGGCACGCGCATCGCTGATCGGCTGCGGCGAAAAGTCAGGCGGCAGTGAGATTGCGCAAGCACGCGCGTTGCGCTCTTTGAAGTAATGGAACAGCCCGCCAATCGCATAACGTAGCGATTCGGCATTGGTAACTTCCACACCGGTCGCATCGGCCAAACGCTGCTGCACCGATTGCTTGCTTAAGTGAAACACCAAGTCGTCGGTGCGCAAGCAAGGAATGAAGACGTTAGTGTCGAAGCCTTCGAGCGGATCGTCGAAGTCGTTGGTCAGGAACACCGATTCCAAGCGGCTCTTGGCCATCACTTGCTGCGTCCAATCGGGCGCCGACATCATGGCGGCCGCGCGATCGTAGAGCGGCTCCCAGTTGTCGAGCGTGACGCGCTGCTCTTCGAAGCCGAAGAACGCCTGGCACATCTCGACGAACCAACTGTATTGAATGGTGTTGTCGATCGGTCCCATCCGCTCGATCAGCCGGCGGACCTTCTCTTTGGGATCGAGCTCGGGCTCTTCTATCTGATCCTTGGGCATGCCGGCCGAGTGCGCCAGCTCGGTGTAGTAGTGATAGCCGAGGATATCCGCCAGCGTTTGCGACGACGGATTCAATGCATTGATGTGCGTGTGCGGATCGACCAGAACAAGCGAATCGAGTTGAGCAAAGATCCGCTGGCGGAGCTCGAGCGACATGAAATCAGATTCCTGCGAAAAGCAGCGGGCGAAGATGCGTGAACTACCCAGTTTAAACTGCGGCGCGAGTCGTCGGAAGTCGCGCGCCCGATTGCGCGGGAATCGCTCGGCTCCCGCCACAAGATAGGCTCGCTTCCTCAGCGTCCTACCGCTTCGCCGGGTTTTTCAACATGGCGCGGTCTTGAGGTCGTCGCTGTAAGCCTCTATTCAGCCATCAGTTAAGCATCGTTTTGAGAACGCCTGCGCACGCGTGTTTGTTGAAAAACTCCCTCGATTGGCTGGTGCCGTCTAGCCCGTAAGAGTCATTCGCCGCCGGGCGCTTTGATCATTTTTGAACAAGGCCAGCCGGATCCAAAGTCGCGTGCAATGTTCGTCAAACCTTCTCGTGAATAGGGTGTAATGCAGGGCCAAGATCGCGTGAGCACCAGCGAATCCTAGTTGCGAGGATCATGTGCAGAAGCAGCTTAAATTGCTTTCGTGGGGCGTTCTGATTGCTATTGGGCTGGTGGTCACTCTCTCGGCACTAGCGACTCAGACGATGGGCGTGGCCATCGCAACCGCGATCGGCACAGTGACCGTTTGGGTCCTATGGAACGCCTCTTTGAAGGCCCTGCTGGGCGTTCGCGGCCGTGTGGTCAAGCACCTGGGAATGCCCGTGTCGCAAGCTACCTTCTTGGCCAAATCCATCCCCAACAATCGCGTTGGCGATGTGCGGCGCGCCTTGGAAGTGCTCTTAAAGGACAACGAAACCTCCAAGGCTCAGCGCTTGGGAATCGATGCGCAATTCGGCAGTACCAGTCTAGAGCGAATATTGTCTAGCAATCGCGAGATTCAGCCCTTTGTGTGGGAAAGGATCGAATCGCGCGATGGTCACTTTGAACTGCTGCCCGCGAACTCGTTGTACTTACTCCATCACGACCATCACCGCTTTGCGGCTTGTCTGGGGGCGAATTACGACCACTTCTCTGAAAGCACGTCCTCGTTTGCCCGGTTGGAGGTGCTGGCGGAATCGCTCGAAGCCGCGAATCAAATCATTGACTATCTGCTGCGCGTCGCCAGCGAACAGTCGATCTACCGCGGCAAGATGTTGCATATCTCCCGCGGTCACACCGCGAATGAGCCCGTCTCAATCCGTATTTCTGACCGTCCACAGATCACCAAAGAACGCATTATTCTGCCGGACGATTTGCTGCAGATCCTCGAACGCACCTTATCTTCGCGGCTGAAGTTTCACCGCCTGTTATTGCATCACGGCCATTCGTCGAAGACCGGCGTCTTGCTGCATGGCGAGCCGGGAACCGGAAAAACACTCGTTATCAAGCACTTGATAGGCCTTTGCCCGAACCATACGACGATTGTGCCGACGGGCATGGAGGCCGAAACCATTCGCGACGCCTTTCGCCTGGCGACCTATTTGCAACCGGCGATCATCGTGCTTGAGGATGTCGATTTGTTGGCCGAGCGACGCGAAACCAACGCCAACGTCACCGGCTTGCAAGAACTGATGAACGAGTTAGATGGCTTGGGACCGTCGACCGAAGCGATTGTGTTGTTGACAACCAACCGACCTGAGATGCTGGAACCGGCGCTGGCGGCGCGCCCAGGACGAGTTTCGCAAGCGCTGAAGTTTCCGTTGCCCGATCCAGCGCTGCGCCAGCGTTTGTTAGCTCTCTATAGTGGCGCGGCCGATACCTCGGATGTGACGATGGCCACTTGGGTCGAGCGCACGCACGGGACCAGTCCCGCCTTTCTCGAAGAGCTTTGCAAACGCGCGATCCTGGTGGCCGCCGAGCGATTGTCTTCGCCAGCCACCGACCATGCGGTGCAACTGACCGATCGCGACTTCGACCATGCCATCCACGAGTTGGTGGTCTGTGGCGGCACTTCCACCGGTAAGTTGCTCGGCTTCACCGCTTCCTAAGTCGCTCGCCTACGTGGGCCCCTCGCACCGCCGAGCGGCAAATCTGGGCGTGGTGTTGGCGCCGGTTCTGAAAGCGCGCCGCCACGCGGGC
>JAEZGD010000694.1 GCA_023417165.1 Planctomycetota bacterium | reverse complement strand
GCCACTATGTGTTTCTCTTCGATCGTTGGTGGAATCCGGCCATCGAAGACCAGGCGATCAACCGCGCGCATCGCATCGGTGTCAGCGGCCCGGTCACGGTCACGCGGATGCTGGCGACTGACACGATCGAACAGCGCATCAACGAGGTGCTGGAACGCAAGCGCGAACTATTCACCACGATCTTGTCGGATACCGGCGCCCCCGCGAGCGCCGGCCTCTCCGCCTCCGAGATCTTCGGCCTCTTCAAGCTGCGCACACCGAAGGGACCATTGAAGGCGGCCGCGTAAGCACAGACGGCGACTGACTACAGTTCCGCAATCTTCGGCAACACGTAAGGTTTGCGGTACTCGACGCGCGTCAACAACTGGTTGGCGTCCTGATCGTCAGGGAACTGATAGCGAACGGCGTCGAAGCGCAGCGTACGTTTGGTGCGCCAGGCGATATTGCCGAGGTGACAGAGCAAACTGGAAGGATGGCCGACCGTCGCGAGATCGGCCGCCGGCGTACCGCGACTTCGCATGCAGGCCAGAAAGTTGCGAGCGTGTCCGCCATCGTCATACGCGCCGGCCTCTTCCTTGATCAGCTTGCCCTTCGCGTCGAAGGCTCGCCAGCGTCGGTTGGCGATAATGACATAGCCGTTTTCGCCGTAGACCATCGAGCCTTCGGGCTCGTCGTACAACGGATAGGCCGACCAAATCCGCATTTCGTAGTTGAGCAGAGCCAGACCTTCGTAGTCATAGGTGACTTGAAGCGTGTCGGGCCATTCTTGCACATCGTCAAAGTGATACTTGCCACCGAGCGCGCTCACATGCGTCGGCACGGCGGGTAACTGCTGTTTTTGCGCCGCGAGCGCGACTTCGAGGGCCCACTTGGCGACGTCCAGACGGTGCACGCCGTCATTGCCCAGATCGCCTGTGCCATAGTCAAAGAACCAGCGCCAGTTGCCATGAAATCGTTGGGCGTTGAAGGGCCGCTTCGGGGCCGGGCCTAGCCAGCGGTCGTAATCGACGCCCGGAGGCGGATCGCTATCGGCAACCGCCGTGACGGGGCCTTGTTTGCCGCTTTCCCACGCCTTGGCAAAATGCACCTTGCCCAGCGCGCCGGTCTTTAGGTACTCGATCGCCTGCAGCACGTGCGGCGAGCTGCGCATCTGCGTTCCCATTTGCACCACGCGACCGTACTTTCGCATCGCGGCCACCATCGTTTGCCCTTCCACGATATTGTGGCCATCGGGTTTCTCGACATACACGTCCTTCTGCGCCTGACAGGCGTGGATCGTCGGCAGCGCGTGCCAATGATCGGGCCCACCGTTGATGATGGCGTCAACCGTTTTGTCGTCGAGCGCGGCCCGATAATCTTTGATGGCTTGAGGCTTGTGCCTGGTTCCTTTCGTCAACGCCTCGATGCGCGCCCCCAGCACGCGCTCGTCGATATCGCAAACGTATTTGACTTCCACGTCGGGAAGACCAGCGAAGGTGTTGAGCAGGCCGCCGCCACGTCCCCGCACGCCCATCACACACACCACGATCTTTTCATTCGGAGACACGCGCTGCGACGCTTGCGCATGAACTTGGGACGCCAAGGTTGCTGCGCCGATTGCCGAAAGAAACTCGCGCCGTTGCATCAGGGACACCTCATGGTTGGGCGAGTCGGCCTCGCGGGACGAATCAGATTATCTTCACCTGGGAAACTCTTTCTTTCCTAGTGATACAAGAACAAGGGCACGGGCGCGCGATGCAAAATATGCTTCGTGGTCGAACCAAACAGCCACTCGGCAATGCCGGCGCGGCCGTAAGCGCCCATGGCCACGAACTGCACCTCGCGGGCGAGCGCTTCGTCCAGAATAATTTGACTCGGCGGTTCCTGACTATGCACCGCCAAACTGTGAGCCGCAACGCCGTGATAGCCGAGATACTCAACCGCCCTGGCAGCGACCTGCGCTGCGGCAGACTGACTTTCCAAATCGACCGCGAGTACATAGGTCGGGCCTGCCTGGACCAGTCCTGAGGCGACCAACGCATGCAGCGAACGCGATGCCGCCACGCTGCCGTCATAAGCCAACAACGTGCCGCTGCCCGGCAACGATTGCTTGGGGACGGCCAGTACCGGTCGCGGCGGGTTGTGCAAAATCTTTTGTAGCGTGTGGCAGGCTTTCTGGCTCGCTTCAAAGTTGAAGTGCGTCTCTTGCCCGAGCAAGATCAGGTCGAACCGCTGCGCCTCAATGGCAATCTGCTCGGCCGGCAAGCCTTCCTCTTCGAGCATCTTGTGCCGCACGCAGGCGGCACTCGCTTGTTCCGAAAATTTCGCCAGCAAGCCTTGGCAATGTTCGTGCGCCTCGCTGACCAGCTTGTCGTAGGTCGGCTTGTAACTGGCCGAAAGTTTCTCAGGCGGCGTACTGTCGCGAAACAGCGGTTCGCATAGCACCGCGACACCTACTACCGTGCAGTCGTGCTGCTGGGCCAGTTTGATGCCCAAGTCCACCGCCGCAGCGCTGAATTCAGAATCGTCAAGTCCGACGAGGATAGAGCGAATCATGGGAAAAATTTCCAAGTGCCAAGGTCCAAGTTCCAAACATGAGAACCAATCGTCCCTTGCCGCCTTGGCACTTGGAACTTGGTATTTGGAACTTTCATTTCTTCAGTTGTTCATCCAACCACCGATAAACCTCTTCGCGTACTTCCTCGGGGAAGTCGTGCCCGCAATCAGGATACCGAGCTTGCAGCGATTTGGATTTACCAAGCAAATCATATACCTTCTGTGCTTCCGCGACCGCCTTTTTCACGCCGCCGACTTCGAAGTTATCGTCGTGGAGCGGTGCATTGATGAAGACGCCGCGCGGCGCGAGAGCACCGAGGACTTCGTAGAAATCGAACGGCATCTTGTCGGGATTGCTGTCATACACGTCGCGAATCCGCGGCATGTAGCGATCCTGCGTCCAGCCCTTCAGATTCCCACCGTAGTAGTCGTGAAACGGCGTGAAGCCACAGCTCGTCACCACGCATTTAATGCGTTGATCGAAACAGGCGGTGAACAAGCCATTGTGCCCGCCCAGCGAATGTCCAATCACACCGATCCGATCCGGATCGACTTCCGGCATCGACTCTAGCACGTCGAGGCAACGAATGTTGTCCCAGATGGCCTTCATCGTTCCAGATTGAAAGTGTTTATGCGTCGTCTGCAAATCAAAGGCATTCTCGCCCATGGTGGGATAGTCAGGGCAAATACATACATAGCCGCGCTCAGCTAACTCGTGCGCGTAGCCTCGATTCGGCTTGGCGACTTCGCCGGTGACAATCTGCTTGCCCTCTTTGATCGCCGTCGGATGCAAACAAAGCATCGCAGGCGATGGCTTCGCCGCGACAAATCTACGTTCAAGCACATTGTTGGGCACCAGTACCGTTGCCTTTAAAGGCTCAGGATCGTGTAAGTGGCTTTGTACCGCGACACGAAGAGTCGTGTATTTCTCGTTGCTCTCGGGGCGGTACCTCCCTATCGATTGTCGCGCTGAACGGGAGTGGGAACTGGGCAGCGGTCCCATGACCTGTTCCATGGACCGCAAGATATGCCACCGTCTCTGCGCCCATTCAGTAGGCGTTTTGACAGGACGAAGGTCGCCGGCGCGCGTCGCATAGACCAATAGCTGCGATTGATCCTGGTAAGCGGCAAGCGCTTGGCCATCGTCCCAAGTGGTGGGCTGAACATTATTCTTGTTGACAAGCAGATTCTCAAAGAAATACAGCCCGCAGCGACTGGGCGCAATCAAATCGAGATCGCCGTCGCCATCCACGTCTGCAACTGCGGGATCTAGATCAATACCAGCGGGACCATTCTCTTGAATCACGTGTCGCTGCCAGGTCCGTACTTCACGGTCTTGGTCAAAGCGATACCAATAGATGACCTGCGGATCGTATTCACCAGGATCTTTGCCGTCGTGCCCCATGTAACGTTTGCCGGCGACGACATCCAGCTCCCCATCGTTATCGATATCGGCGATCAGCGGCGCATGACATTGCGACCAAGAGGTATCGATTACAGCAAAGCCTTCGCGTTTGTGGAGACGTTTGCCAGGGCCGCTCCAACTGCAATACAGGCCCGTGCGATGCCCGCGTCCCCACACAAAATCGGCAAAGCCACGATGGTCAATGCCATCCACCAGGATCGGCACGCTCGCGTCTGCGTGGATCCTAAACGAGCGAACGTCGCTAACACGCCACTGC
>JAEZGD010000662.1 GCA_023417165.1 Planctomycetota bacterium | reverse complement strand
GCCCGGCAGCGCTAGACTTCACCTGCCGCCTAGTTATATTGGGTAGGTTTCACATTTTCGATGGCGCGGCTTTTGAATGCAGGAACCTGATCATGCAGGCACGAAATCTTCCCAGTCTGGGCTGGATGGTCTTGGCCGTGGCGATGCTAGTGATCGGCTGCGGCAAACGGGACGCGGCGAAGTTGCCGACGCTGCCTTTTGCAACCGTTGCCAAAGAGATTCGTGAAGGGCGCGGCGTTGCGGTCGAGTTTGAGGGACCGATCGCCATTGCCACGTTCATGCGCACGCCGGACGAAGCGAAGGCCAAAGGTCTGAGCGGCACCATGTTCCGTTCGACCTTGCCCACCAGCACGCTCGAGCGATCACGCTTTGTGCGACTCTGCAGCGAACACGGCGTCGAGATGCTGCAATATCGTTAAGAGCGGCACAAGCGGCGGCATTTAACAAAACACCCCGCGCAGCACGAGGCTGCGCGGGGCTACATCGAGTTCGCCGGAGCGAACGAGTTTCAAACCCCGGCCAAGACGCTTGGTTTCGCGGCACGCTGGCGGATTTCTAAGAATCCCGCGGCGCGGCCCTTTTCAAGCGCGATTACTTCGCCTCCTTGGGCGACGATTGATCGAGCACCTCCAACTGCAACTGCCCGAGCACACGCACCACCGGCAGAAACGCACTATAAGCGTCCGCGCCTTTCAAGTTGGAATGCGCCAGCTTCAAGTGGGCGGCGCCGATACCGCCGCGGCCCAGCGTCGCGTCGAGCGGCACCCAACGATCGTCGATCCACGCTTCGGTCCACATGTGATAGGCGAAGCCCTGCCCTTCTGGGTAATAGACCAGCCCCATCGCGCACCGCGCGGGGATCTGGCGAGCGCGATAGAGTGCCGCGAGCAGCACCGCGTGCTCGGTGCAATCGCCTTGGAGTTCTTCGGCGACTTGCGCGGCGGTTAAGAAGGCCTGCGAAAAGTTCTTGCGCTCGATCGCGCGATGCACGTGCGCTTCCAAAGCCTGCGCCAGCGTCCACGCATCTTTCTCTTCAGGTAGCACGCTCTTCGCCAATTTCACCACACGCGGATCGTCGCTTTGAATCAGCGTATTGGGCGCGAGATCGTCCGGCGTTGGCTTGGTGTCAGGCGAATCGAGTTTAGCCGGATCGCCAGGACGAATCGCCCGCGCCGTTAGCTCACACGTGTGCTCATCAATAAGCTTCACGTGCTGCGTCGGCCCTTCGACAAACACGCCTTCGATTTCGCCTTCGGGAAGCGTCGCTTTGTAAGTAATCGACTTCGAAGCATGCGGATTGGTCAGCGGGCGACTGAGCTTCACCGTCGTGGCAGCGGCCAGATCGAAACTGCCCGTGCTGGGCGCTGTCGCTTTAGCCTTGGTCGTGCGATAGGTCATCTGCTTGAGCTGCGGCAGGTACGACTTCAGCACTTCGCCTTGTTTGTCGACCCAGTAGGTGCTGGCCAGCTTTTGCAGGCCGGCCGGCGTTCTCGCTTTGACGACGGCTTCCACGCGCAGCAGATTGGCTTCTTCGTCCAAGAGCTTGGTCGTTTCAAAATCGCCAGCGGTCATCTCGATTTCGGCGAGCTGATTCAAACTTGGCAGAAACGCCATCAGCGAGCGTTTTTCGCCAGGCTTCAGCGGATGGCGGCGCAGCGACTGGGCATCGGCGAACGGACCGCCATATTCCGGCTTCCAAGCGATTTCGAGCTTGGCCTCCTGACCTTGGGTGGTCGCAGTCACGTGCAAACGATCCCCTTCCCACTTCCCGGTCGACTGGGTGTTCACGGTCGCGCCGCTTTTAACGACGCTTTGAAAGCGAATTGGAGCGCCGCTGGCGTCTTCGATGCAGTGCACCTCGATGGTTTGCGAAGTCTTTTGGCCAAAGCGGGTGAGCGCGATTTCGGTGAGGTTGCCGATTTGCACCTGGCCGTCCTCTAACGTCTTGGTGGTGACGTGCGAGTAACCAACCCGATCGTCGCCAATAAAATGAGCTTCCCAGTACTCGCCCGGCGGCGTGGCGACCGGAGCCACAGTTGGTGCGGCTGGCCGACAGCCGAGCATCAGCAGCAGTGCTGGCAAGATAAACAGATATCGATAGGTGGTAGCCGTCATGACGTCCCCGAAGTCGACGCGGTCAAAAAAGTGCCAAATGGCGCAGGTCCGTTTGGCAGTGACCTCCGTAATATAACAGTCGGCGAAGGAGCGCTGGCCTGCTATTTTCGCTAGCCGGCATCGCTCTGCTGGCTCGGCTGTAAATTCGTGCGCGCTATTCTGCCGTCGCAGTGGCAGTTGCTCTGGCAAGTGCTAGATTTCAGGTGACTCGCCGGGCGGGCCGTGCGATCGCCGTCTTTCAGGCCAATGAGGCTTGAAAAGCGGCACGCGACGACTTGCTCGCCACTGCAGTCTGGCTGGCGCATGTGTGCCGGTTGTAACGACAAAAGGATCGTCGGTGCGGTTAGACGCCAACCGACTTCCAGCACGGAAGCTGAACCTTAACGTATCGTTTGATGTCAGCGGACCCGCCGGCAACGCCGCGGCGGAGGGACCGTTATACGAAACAGGCAGAGGTTCCGATGGGCTTCCTGAAGCGTTTTTTCCGCAACGTTTTCCACGAGGGGCAGCCGGAGGTTGTCACCAACAGCAGCTTCGAGCAACTCAGCGAAGAAGAGCTTGAAGCGCACCTCAAGGTGGCGACTTATGGTGCTTTCACGTTGACCGACGCGGTGCGCCCGTCGTTTGACCTGAAGGTCACGCCGAAGCAAGGCTTTCGTCACGATGTCTATCGCGACGAAGAGAGCAAGACCGACGTGCCGGTGCTGATGGCATCGGCGTCAAAGGACTATCTCTTCGACGTGTTCATGGACCTGATCGAGCCCCTGGGGCACGAGGTCGATGTCGTGCTCGAAACCAGTCACACGCGCGATGGCGGCGGCCACGTCGACCTGTATCGCGAACATATCGACATGCCGGTGCTGAAAAGCATCCTGTATGACTTTGAAGACCTGCTGATGAACGATGGTTGCACCGGCATCGCCGTGCTGAATCCATCGATTCCACAAGAGGTCCAATTCGACGAGCACAAGCTGCTGATTGTCTATGGCAAGCCGCTCGATCGGTTCGAAAAGAACCTGATCAGCCGCGACGTATATTGCCACGAAGACATGCGATTCATTACTGAAGCCGAGCACGTCCACTCGTCGAGCGAGCAATACTTCCGCCAGTTCGAAGAGCTGAAGATGCGCCTGGGCATGGACTGCGGCTTCGAGTAAGCCCGCGTCTTGCCACCACATCGAGTTCACGTCGGAGCCCAGAGACCCACCAGGCCTTTGGGCTTTCGCCGTTCTTGGCGAATGTAGTCCTGGGTGCCACAGCTGGCTCAGCACTTGGCGGTTTTGCGTTTACGGCCGATGAGGCCTTTGCTTTGCACTTTCTCGATGTAATCGGGCGCGAACGGCACTTGGCACGAGGTTTCGCCGACGTCGACCGATACTTCGCCAATCTTGCGAGCTGTTTCCATGGCCAAATCGGTGAGCGGTTGCACGTAACTGCCCAGTGAAATCACAAAGCCATTCATGGCGTAGCGCACGCGATCGGGCTGGCTCGGCAAGGTCTTTTCGACCCGTTTGAGCAAACGCTTGAGTTCCGCGAGATCGAGTTCAGAGTCGTCCTTGATCGAAACCAGGCTGCTGAGCGTGTGCCAACCAATGGCGACGTCTCTTTCCGATTTGGCGTCGATCCACTCGAGTGCGAGTTCCCAACCATAGCGGCTCTCGGCCGCGACCCACGGGACGGTCGATCCGCACAGCGGGTTGCTGGTCGCGCCGGAGACCCAGCGTTTGAGATCGCGCTTGGTCATTTTCTGGTCGTCGGCGATCAATCCCGCGAGATACATGGCGTCGTAAATGCCTGTGTCGTACAGGTCGAGCGCCAGTTGATAGTCCTTTTTGATCCGCTTCTGGATCTTCTTGAGGTATTCGATCTTCACGCCCAACAGCGGCTCTTGGATTCCGTGCTTGAGCAGCACCTTCTTGATGCTTGGGCTGCCTTGCTGCTCTAGTTCCTCGACAATTTCCGCGACAGTCATAGCCCACACCTCCAGGCGTGACGAGATTGGCACTCACCCTGCCAGTAACTTAGAGTGGCCGAAGACGATTACAAGTACACCGAAGCCTGATGGTTGCGGGTCTAGTCGGCCCGCGTTGAGCTAGCCGCCATGCCCCAACAGCGAGGTAGTGATACTTGGTCTCAGCTAGTTGTCGGCACCTCGCAGCAAGCCATGTGCAATTTTTATTGCGTTGTGGTGGCGCATTCCTACAATCAAACCCGCGTGATCCAAGGTCGTGCATCCTGATGATTGGGAATGATGATGACGAAGTTCTCTCGCCGTCGCTTTCTGTCGGCCTCGCTGGGCGGCGGAGCGTTCGCCGCATTCGCCACCTTTGGCTGGTCGCCATCAGCTTTGATCAAGGTCGTGCGCACGGGCCATGCCTTGGGGAGCGCCATCTCGCTCACCGTACTAGCGCCCGATGAGGCTACGGCTAATGCCGCCATCAATGCTGCATTCGCCGAAATCGACGCGGTCGAGGACGCACTCAGCCTGTATCGCGCGGACAGCGATCTTTGTCGCCTGAATCGCCAAGGCGTGCTGCGTGATCCCGATCCTCGCCTGGTCGAAGTGCTGCGTCATGCATGTCAGCTGTCAGCGGCGACCAATGGCGCTTTTGATGTGACCGTGCAGCCGTTGTGGGACGTCTACGACAAGGCACGACGAACGCAGCAGTTGCCCGATGCCGCCGCGATCGCTGCCGCGCAAGCGTCTGTCGATTGGCGGAAGATCGAGATTGCCGATCACGAAGTGCATTTGCGCGACTCTCGTCTGCGGCTGACACTCAACGGCATCGCACAAGGCTATGCGGCCGATCGCGCTGGACTGGTGCTACGTCAGCATGGTATCGAGCACGCCCTGTTGGATACCGGCGAACTGGTAGCGCACGGTCGCCAGGCGGCTCTGCCCTGGCGAGTAGGCATTCAACATCCGCGCGTCACCGATGCCTTTGTGGCTCTGGCCGAGTTAGACAATCGCGCGCTGGCGACCTCAGGCGACTACGCCACGACGTTTAGCGAAGATATGCGTCAAAACCATGTGTTGGATCCCGCCACCGGGCAATCGCCTGGCGAGTTGGCCAGCGTTTCGATTGCCGCTCCGACCGCCATGGAAGCCGATGCTTTGTCAACCGCTTGCTTTGTGCTGGGCACCGACAAGTCGCTGGCTTTCCTGCGTTCGCGTCCTCGCTGCGATGCACTCTTCATCACCAAGGACGAACGCATGGTAAGCACACCCGGCTTTCCGCACGTCAGCGAGGAGGTGGCGCATGCGTAGTTTACGCCTCGTTTTCGCGGCGTTTGTACTGGCGTGGCTGCCATTGGCGGCGTCCGCTGCCGAGATCGTATTCCTGAGCGGCACCAAGTTGGAAGGGACCGTACTTTCCAAAGATGACAAGACGATGAAGGTCGAAGTTGTCGTCAACGGCAAGCCGGTGACGCGCAGCTATCCGTTAAGTTCCGTCCATTCCGTGACCATCAACGGCAAGCTGTACGTCATCAACAAAAAGAGCGCCGACACGTCTGCGGCGAGTGGCAGCGCCGCGACCGATCCGCGCGGCGCTGGCACACGGACAAAAGCCGAGATTCAGAAGCTCATCGACACGGAGG
>JAEZGD010000528.1 GCA_023417165.1 Planctomycetota bacterium | reverse complement strand
TTGTCAACGGTTGGAGGAGGCGTTGACAGGTTTTCGCCAAATTTCTACGATGAGGGGCTTCCTTTGCAAGAAAATACCGTCCCATAGCCTGAAGCGCGATTGCAGGACTTTGGCTCGCCTCGATTTGAGGTTGGCCGGGCAGCCTGGGTGGCGCGTCGGACTAGAGATAGGACATCGCGTCACTGTTTTTCCGTGTGAGAATCTGTCATGGCCGTTCCTAAGCGAAAACACTCCAACAGCCGCACTGGTAAGCGTCGCGCTCACGATGCCAAGAAGCCCAAGGCGGTCGCTCTGTGCCCGCAATGCAACACGGCCCGGCCGACGCACGTCGTTTGCCCGACCTGTGGCTATTACATGGGCCGCGTGGTCGTCGAACCGGTCGCCGAGTAACGCCTCTACGCAGGCTTGGAGCAACAGCCAGCTGCTCTGCGGACGGCGCTTACGATGATGTCTAAAATTGCCTTTCTCTTTCCTGGCCAAGGTGCACAAACCGTTGGCATGGGGCAGCAGTTGTACGAAACGCTGCCTGCAGCGCGGGCCTTGTACGATCGCGCGCGGGAAGTGCTGGGCTATGACCTGGCGAAGATCTGCTTTGAAGGTCCCGCCGACGAGCTCGACTCGACCGTCTATAGCCAGCCGGCGTTGTTCGTGACCAGCCTGGCCGCGCTAGAGCAGTTGCGCGCTAACTCGCCCGATATTGTCCTGGCCTGCGAAGCTGCCGCCGGGCTCAGCCTGGGCGAGTACACCGCGATGGTGTTCGCGGGCGTGATGGACTTCGAGACCGGCCTCAGCGTCGTGCGCCAACGTGGCGAAGCGATGCAAGACGCCGCCGATGCCACGCCGAGCGGCATGGTCAGCATTCTGGGCCTCGATCTGGCCAAGGTGCAGGCGCTGTGCGATGAATCGCGCCGCCCTGGCGAAGTGCTGCAAGTGGCGAATCATCTTTGCCCTGGCAACATTGTGGTTTCGGGCTCGAATGCCGCTTGCGAGCATATTGCCGCGTTGGCCGAGCAGCGGGGCGCGATGAAAGCCGTGCCGCTGGCCGTTGCCGGTGCGTTTCATACGCCGATCATGCAGTCGGCCGTCGATCGTTTGGCCAATGCGCTTGCGAACGTGAAGCTGCAAAAGCCGCAGCGTCCGGTGGTTTCCAACGTCGATGCTCGTCCGCATAGCGATCCCGAAGAGATTCGCGAGCTGCTGATCAAGCAAGTCGTTTCGCCGGTGCAGTGGGAAGCTTCGATGCGGTATTTGCTCGACGAGGGCTATCGCAACTATTACGAAGTCGGTCCCAAGCGCGTGCTGTGCGGGCTGATGAAGCGCATCGACCGCAAAGCGGCGTGCGAAGCGACGCTCGGATAACCTTTATCGCCGTAAGGTATGGCGAATCCGCGAGCCATACCAACTTGTACGCAGACTGGTGCGGCTCGCGGACTCGCCACACACTACCAAAAGCAAGATGGCAGATACTCCCAACAATCTCAGTGCAGACCTTTCCGGCCAGGTCGCGATCGTCACAGGTGCCTCGCAAGGACTGGGGCGCGCGATGGCTCTGGAACTCGCCAAGAATGGCGCCAAGGTCGCCTGCGTCGCGCGCAGCGTCGAGAAGCTGGCCGATACGGTTAAGGCGATCACTGACGCTGGTGGCACTGCCGAAGCGTTTGCCTGCGACGTGAAAGACAAAGACAGCGTCGAAAAGGCGATCGAAGCCATTGTCGCCAAGTGGGAGCGCATCGACATTTTGGTGAATAACGCCGGCGTCACGCGCGATACGCTTTTGCTCGGCATGAGCGACGATCAGTGGGATGACGTGCTGATCACCAATCTGCGTGGCGCGTTCCTGTTCGCCCGCGCGGTGGCGCGCACGATGCTGCGTCAGCGATATGGACGCATTATCAATATCAGCAGTGTTTCGGGCATCATCGGCAATGCCGGGCAAACGAACTACTCGGCTTCGAAGGCGGGTTTGATCGGGTTTACCCGCAGCCTCAGCCGCGAAGTGGCCAAGCGCAACATCACCGTCAACGCGGTGGCTCCTGGCTTTATCGAAAGCGACATGACCAAAGCACTCGGCGACTCGGTTTTGGCGCAGGTCAAAGAACGCATTCCCGCGCAGCGGATCGGCACTGCCGAAGACGTCGCCAAGGCGGTGCTGTTTTTGGCCAGTCGGGCCGCTTCCTACGTGACAGGTGTCACGCTGACTGTGGATGGAGGCATGACCGGCTGAGTTTTAGCAAGCAAAGCAGTGACGCGGTCGCCCTGGGCGGCCACTCAATGCCCTCGGCACGCTGGCTTGGTAAAGGACGCAAATGGCCCGAAAGCCATACGCATCTTTCCCAAACCATCTTGACCGATCTTGTGAAACTCCCGTATCCTGTCCGTTTTGATTGCTGACCTAAACGTTTCAACTATCGTAACTTGGGAATTTTGCCGGCGGCTTCGGCCGGCTGGTAAGAATGCTTTTTGAGGAGGGCGCTCTGGTGGCATCCGTCGCGGAACGCGTTATTGATATCGTCGCAGAACAGCTCGGTGTCGATCGCGAGAAAATTCAGCCGGAAACTTCGTTTGTGAACGACCTCGGCGCCGACTCGCTCGACACCGTCGAGC
>JAEZGD010000481.1 GCA_023417165.1 Planctomycetota bacterium | reverse complement strand
GTGTATTTGAGCAGCGTTTGCACCGTATCGGGCGTTTCCCAAATGCCTTCGGCATGATGAAAGTCGCCGATGCTCGCCGCGGTCTGCGGATGATCGACTTCCAGGATCCAATGCGCGACATCGATCCAGTGAACCATCAAGTCGGTGAAGATACCGCCGCCAAAATCCCAGAACCAACGCCAGTTGCGAAAGCGATACTCGTCGAAAGGTTGCTCTGGCGCAGCACCCAAAAAACGCTGCCAATCGACCGACTTCGGATCGACGCCCAGCTTGTTGGTGGTAGCGCGCGGCGTATTGCGATTCCATGTCAGATGGACTTTCAGCACTTGTCCGATGCCGCCCGACTGCACGATCTCGCGCGCCTTGGCGATGTGCGGCATGCTGCGCTGCTGCATGCCAACTTGCACAATCCGCCGATGCTTGTTTTGGGCATCAATCACCGGCTGCCCTTCGGCAATCGTGTGGGTCAGCGGCTTTTCGACATACACGTCCTTGCCTGCGGCGCACGCGTCGATCGTCATCGGCACATGCCAGTGGTCTGGCGAGCCAATCAACACAGCATCCACATCCTTGCGCGCCAGCAGTTCGTGATAGTCTTTGGTGGCGAACGCGTTGGGCTCGGCCAACTTCTTGCCAGCCTCCAAGTGCACGTCCCACACATCACTGACTGCCACAATCTTCACGCCAGGAATCGTCCGCAGCGATTCCATCAGCCGACGGCAGCGACCGCCTGTGCCGATGCAGCCCACGCGCAGTGTTTCGTTAGCGGCATAACCGCGCGAGGTTTCGAGCATCGTCAGCGCGCTGGCGGCGGCCGTGGCTTGCAGAAACGTACGACGCGAGGGCATGGGCAAAACTCCTATGACATAACGCAATACCTAGAACGCACGACTTACGTCGCGACGGGTTTGGCGGTCGGCATCAGCATAACCCGTCGCAGCCGCAGATACATCTATCAATTGCGCCGCATATTCTCGCGTATTGCTACGTTGATGAGTCTTGAGCGAGGGTCAGTCAAACCCCCAGGAGGAATGTCTATTTTTTGAAGTTGCTGAATTGTAGAGTCCCTATCGCACACCAGATAATGAACCACGCTATGCACCGCTATTAGGCACGCTGTCTTATCGCGGCGCGGATCGTACCATCCTTTTGGGAGAACGACACAATGAAGCTTCCCTTACAACTGCGGATGTGGGTGATTGGGGGAGCGTTGCTGGCGATGGCGATAGCCACTCGATCAACGCACGCTGCTGACGACGTTCTGTCAGAGATCCGCGCTGCCGCTGAGCAAGTTGTCAAACACTTTGATGCTGGTCAGGCCAAAGAGTTGGCCGCTGCTTTCACGGCCGATGGCGAATTCATCGACGAGAACGGCGTGCTGTATCAAGGACAGGAAGAACTGCAAACGCTGTTTAGCAAGTTCTTCGAAAAGTATCCCGGCGCGAAGTTGACGATTGAGATCGAATCAGTGCGCTCGCTTGGTCCCAACCTGGCGATCGAAGAAGGGGCACGGACGATCTCGGACAAGGAAGACAGCAGCTCGCAGACACGCTATGTCACGGTCTTAAACAAGGCCGATGGCCAGTGGCGCATTGCTTCGACGCGCGAATTTTCCAGTGAGGTGCTCACACCGCACGATCACCTGCAAGGCCTGGCCTGGCTGGTGGGCGATTGGGTGAACGAAGGAAGCGACGCGGTCGTCAAGATTTCGTATCGCTGGTCAGATGACGAGAACTTCTTGCTGGGCGACTACTCGATCGTGGTGGACGGAAATCCCGTCATGAAAAGCACGCATCGCATCGGTTGGAATCCGCTGACGCAACGCGTGCAATCATGGCTGTTCGATTCGGATGGCGGCTTTTCGGAAGGTCATTGGACCGCCGGCGAAGATGGTTGGATCGTGAAGTCGAACTCGGTGATCTCGGATGGGCGCACCGGCTCGGCGACATTGCGTTATCTGCCCCAAGGCGAGGATCGCTTCTTGCTGAGTGGCGTTGATCGAATCGTCGGCGATGAAGTCGCTGAAGATTTTGAAGTGGCCGTAGCGAGAAAGCCCACTTCGCCTTCGGCGACTAAAGAGCAAAGCTCGGCGACCGAGAAGCCTGCCGATAAGGGCGCAGCGGCTGCAACGCCTGCGCCTGCCAAGCCTGCGCCCGCAGCGCCTGCGAAGGCGACCACTCCTGTGAAAAAGGAGAACTAATCATGCGAATCCTGATCATATTGGCCTTTATGGCCACGTGCGGAATGATCGCGCAAGATGTGCTCCATGCGCGCCCGTCGCTCGCAGAACGTGGCGGTGGCGGCGGCGCTCGACCGTCCGTCAGTCGCGGTGGCGGCGGCGGAGGAGGTGGTGGCCGAGCCGCAATGAATCGACCTGGCGGTGGCGGTGGCCGACCTGCTGGCGGCGCTGGTATCGGTGGTGGCGGCGGCGGACGTCCTGGCGGCAGTGGAGGCGGACGCCCGGGCGGTGGTGCTGCTATCGGCGGTGGCGGTGGACGCCCAGGCGGTGGTGGTGGAGGCGGACGCCCCAATCTTTCGAATGTGGCGCGGCCTTCGACGCCGAACGTCAATCGTCCCACCACGCCGAACGTCAATCGCCCTTCGCTGGGCGGCATGCCGACCAATGTGTCGCGTCCGAATGTTTCTCGTCCGAATGTGAATCGCCCCGGCGGCGGTGTCACGACGCGGCCCGACGTTCAGCGTCCTTCGAGGCCTGACGCCTCTCGCCCTGCATTTACCCAACCGGGGCAACTTCGACCGACGACGCGGCCCGAAGTCGGCCGCCCCGGCGGTCAACGTCCAGGCATGACGCGCCCCGACAT
>JAEZGD010000373.1 GCA_023417165.1 Planctomycetota bacterium | reverse complement strand
GTGTCTGACGCGCGCGGGTTACGATATCGGCACGACACCGAAGCGGCAACGGACGTTGATCGGCGGGTAAGTCCATAAGGTGCGCCGTCGACTACATCGAGGCATGAATGGTCAAATTCCCTTTTTGCCCCGGCTTGAGCGTCCCCTTGGGATTCTCGATCTCAGCAGCAAACCGGACTTGACCATTAAACGGATCCGCTTCTGGACTCACGAAAGTTATCTTGCCGACGTAGGTTGACGAGACGGAATTATCGACCGTCATATTGACTGCATTGCCGAGCACAACCTTTCTCGCCTTGTCCAGCGGTAGGAAGCCTTCCGCCTTTAAGCGATCGGTGCGAATGAGACGCAGCGTTTTCTCGCCCGGTTGAACCCATTCGCCACGCCGACGATAAACCTCCGCGACAACGCCTGCGAAGGCGGCTTTGATTTGATGTCGCTCCAACGTGCGCTGTGCAATGTTCAGTTGAGCGCGTTTCAGCTCAGCATCCAGACGCGCGACTTCCACCTCATGTTCCGCTTGTTGCAGCGAGAGTTCGGCCTGCGTCACGGCCAATTCCAAGCGGTCAAATTCGGCGTCCGAGACAGCATTGCCGACGCGCGCTCGCGCCTCAGAGGCTCGTTTGAGTTCCGATTGCGCCACCCGCAGCGAAGCTCTTGCAGACAGCACTTTCGCCTGGTTTGCGGCCTGTTTCTGGGCCACCTCGAATTCGCGTTGATGTCGCTCGACCAAGAGCTTGGCGTCGACGTCGAGCATGTTGGCCAGCAGGTCTCCCTCTTTGACCGAGTCCCCTTCCTTGACCAGGAAACGCTCCAGCACACCCGTTTCGAGCGCGGGCACATCCGCTTCTTCGATCAGTTTGACGAAGACGCCAGGCAGGCGAATCTCCTCAGCGCTGACCATGCCTGCCAGCGACAGTATTAGCACGCTCGAAAACGATAACGAAAACCACAATCGAAACATCGAGCATCTCCTGCTATTGCCACCAACGAATGGTGATGGCTTCCCAAATGTCGTGCAACCACACGAAGGCCAGCGGACGATAGCCACAGGCGATCTGGGCATAAACGGTCGCTTGCGGACGTGCGTCGGGCGGCGTCTCGCTATCGAGCGTGGCAATCAGGGGAATCACGGGTTGACGGGCGTCGTTGAGCTGCGCCGCGTCGCGGATCGATTCTAGCGTAGCGCGATGACTTTCGACTGGCGCTGCGGCAATGAGGTAGCGAATCTTCAGCGGCTGCGATTGCGATTGCTGGGCATGTAAAAGGTCCTGTAAACGATACTCCGGCAAATCCAATTCTAGCTGCCATTTAGCATCGACAGCGGCGATTCGCATTAGCAAATCGCCTGGATTGACAGGGCGGCCCGTCAAGCGTTGCCGGAGGTCGCGCGTAATCACTTTGCCCGCTTGGGGGCTGCGCACTACCAACGCCGTTCGTTGCTGATCAAGAATCTCGTATTGAGCCGCAAGGCCAGCCAAAGTGGCTTTGAGTTCTTCCTCGTCCGCCGCGCTGCGCGCGCGTTCGATCTCGGTGGAATTGGCGTTCAGACGCAGCGACCGGGCGGATGCCAGCGCGGCTTCGGTCGCCTGGCGTTTGCCAGTGAGCTCACTCATTTGCAATTCCAAAGCCGGGCTACGGAGCGTGACCAGCGTGGCATCTTGTGCGACCTGCTCTCCTTCCTGGACGTGGATCTCCGTGACAACGCCGGCGGAAGGGGCAAAGATATCCTGGCGAACGCGAGGATTGATGCGGCCCGTCGCGGCCAGTTGAAAGGGCACGGGCCACAAGCCGGCGATGACGATGAGGATGCACACGCCGGCCAATGCCCAACGCTGCCAAACGCGGGCTCGCTTGCGAATCACGCCTTCGCCAATCCAGTTGCTCATCCAGCGGAACCACAGCCACCGATGGGCCAGTACCGCATTATCGAGCGCGACCGCCGCATGCTGCGAGAACTGGGCGATGACTTGCGGAGCAGTCGCTTCCTCTGTCCCCTGAAATCGCTCCAGGACGAGTATTCCCACAATCGAGCTGGCTTCGCCACCCTCTGGCTCGGAGCGATCGAAGATCAATCGCTCTAGTGGGACGAGATGAAGTTGCTGCGCGTGTCCCTGATCAACGTAGGCGGCTAATGGACGTTCGATTTCGACGGGCAACTCTTCAGTGGTCGGATACTGCAAAGGCCCGGCCACGGCCGAGATGGCACCCAGTTTTTCTAGCGAACGCACCACCTCCGAGCGTCGCTCAAAGCCATCGCTGCCGCTGATGGCCAGCAAGCGCGCCTTTCGGCCGCTCACTTGCAGCACTGCGGCGCGCTCGCAGCCCAGTACTAATAACGCCTCGTTGACGATGGTCATGGCTGTCGCCGTCAAGTTGAGTTGCGCATGAGCGCGCAGCGCAAACGAGCGCAACTGTTCATTTCCAGAGAGCTGCGATTCTAGCTGGCGCGTAAGCTCCAGGCGGTGGTATTCCGACGCCTGGTGGGCGACGGCTTCGAGGACCGATTGCAGCCCTGTCAGCGCCTCGCTCGCGATGCGCTCGGTCGTGAAGAACTCCAGCACGTATTCGCTGCGCGCACCTTGAAGCACCGGCAGGAACAGCAGGGTGCACGACGTTGGATTGACGATGCCTTGCACGGTCGATCGGGCAGCAGCGTGCTGCGATTGCTTCGAACGCCCCACAATTTCGACAAGGGCCAAATGAAAACGTTGACTCTCGCGATCGTCCAGAAGTTGGATCACATCAGGACTTTGCTGATAGATCGCCTGGACGCTGCCATTGGCTAATCGCTGCCAGACGACACCACCGCCCAGGCCCAGGGGCCCCACGACAATCTGCATGAGCTGTGCATAGAAGTCGTCGGAGTTGCTGGCGGTGTGTGTCAGGTCGCGCAGCTCGCCCAGCATTTTCTCCAGGCTGCGCCAGCCCTCATCAATGAATTCTCCAGAGGGGGATGAGAGTGGAGGTGTCGTCATGCATGCATTGCGGGCAATGATGTTCGTTGACTTGCCGGTTCTGTGGGCGCGCCAGCTTGATATTTCTGCTAGCCAGGTTACCAGAGTCGTTTGGAAAGATGAACGGCTTCCAAAAGCGAAACTTTGACGATTGGCGCGACTTTAACGAACGAAAGGAATGCTGGCTGGACGATGGATTAAGCGGCAAATACCAAAATGCGCGGACTTTTGCTAGCGACTCTCATCCATTGGTACTCATGCGGGCTTATCAGCGCACCATCTGCGTCTTGCTGATTGTGTTAACAATCATCACGCCGGGTTGCGCTGTGAGGGACAGCGATCTCAAGCATTATATCGAGGTAGCAGCGGAGTGGCATGCACCGCCTCCCGCTTCGGTCGCGAGCGGCGAGTACGTTACTGCCTTAGAGCCGCGGTCGCTGCTGGAACTGCCCCCCTCCGACGACCAGTACTGGAATCTCTCGCTGGAAGAAGCGATTCAGACCGGTGTGGCGCGCTCGACGGTCCTGCGCGACCTGGGTGGCACCGTGCTGCGGACGCCGGGGCTGACGCCGACCATCATGGATCCCTCGATTCAAGAGACCGATCCGCGGTTTGGCATGCATGCGGCGCTCGCCGCCTTCGACGCCGAGTACTTCGCGCGTTTGGCGTCTGAAAAGAACGATCGAGCGCTCAACAACCTGTTCACGGCCGGTGGCACCCGTCTGTTTGAGCAGGATTTGATCACGTTTCAGCAACAAGTCGCGAAACGTTCGGCTGCCGGCACCCAAATGGCGCTGCGGCAGAACATTGAGTACGACGCCAACAATGCTGTCGCCAATCTGTTTCCCAGTGTTTGGAACACCAACATTGAGGCCGAAGTTCGCCAGCCCTTGCTGCAGGGCGCCGGCAGCATGTTCAATCGCATTGCCGGGCCTGGTAACGCACCTGGCGTGTACAACGGTGTGCTCATCGCACGCAATAACAATGACATCAGTCTGGCCGATTTTGAATTGGCCCTTCGCAATTTAGCGAGCGATATCGAGAACGCGTATTGGGATCTGTACTATGC
>JAEZGD010000355.1 GCA_023417165.1 Planctomycetota bacterium | reverse complement strand
GCCGGGACAACCGGCCCCATACTTGCGACCGACCGCTTCGGCCGGTCGATGCCGGCCACGTTGGCCATCGTCGCCAGCCACGCCAAAACATCGGCAAACTCGCCTAGGCGTTCTTCCTGAGTGCCATGACGCAGGGCGGAAGCCAGTTCCCCCACCTCTTCCATGAACCACATGAAGGTGCCATCCAGGCCGCGCGCGGCATCCTTCTCGAAATACATGGCGCGAATCAACTGCTGAAAATCGGCGAGCGACACATCGCCAGACGTGGGGGAATCGTTCACGGGGTAAGTTGCTCCAACATGACATCCGCGCCGGGAAAGTCCGGCGCGACTTCGAGTAGTTTTGTCAGCACGCGGCGCGCGGCATCCTTTTGCCCCGCCGCCAGATGCGCATCGGCCAGCGCAAAACGCCACGCTGGCTGCTCGGGATCGAGCTCGATCGCCGTTTCATAGGCTTCGATGGCGGCCGGCAACTTTTGCAAGTTGACGCGCGCCTGACCCAATTGTGCATGCACCGACGCATCCGCCAAGTCGATAAACAGTGCGTCCTTTGCCCAGCGTTCGGCTTCAGTCCAGTCCTCGCGCGCGATCGCCATCTGCGCCAGCTTTTTACGCAAGGTCGCATTGTCGTATTCGAGTTCGGCGAGTTGCACTAGCACCGGCGCGAGCTGCGGATCGGCGCCGGTTTTCAGATACAGCTTCGCGAGCGCTTTCAGCCACTTATCGCGCGGCGCGAAGTGCTTGTGACCGAGCTTGTAAAGCTGCTCGGCGCTGGCGTAATCGGCCGCTTGAAAGTCGATGCTGGCGAGCAAAGCGACAACCCGCTCGTCCGGCTGGTCGGGATTGTGAACGGCGGCCAGCAACTTGCGCGCGGCTTCGTGATCGCCGATCGCCACCTGCAGCCTGGCGAGAACGTAGCTGGCGAGCGGCAGCTTGGCGTCGATCGCGTGCGCCGCCAGCGCGGCTTTGCGAGCGTAGCCTGCCTGGCCGGCGTTTAAGTGCGCGAGTGCCAATTGCGCTTGCAAATCCGCATCGTCAGGCGATTTCTCGACCGCAGCGGTCAGTTCTTCCAGCGAGAGTTCTTTCGCTTTCGTCGCCTTGGGCGAATAGCCTGCGTCGCGCAGTTGCTCTTTGACGAACGACAGATAGTCAGCTTCAAAGTGCTTGATGGGAACGCCGAACTTACGTTTGAGTGCCTCGGCGGTGGTCAGGTTCTGGCGATAGGCCTGCAGCATCTTAGCGAGTGCGTCGTCGCCGTGCGCGTGCACCAGGTAGTCGCAGTACAGCTCCGCCTGGCAGTAAGCGAGCGTCCAATCGTCGCTGCTGGCAGGTCGCAGGAAGCCAAAGTTAATGTCGCTCAGGTCAAACAGCGTGTCGTCGGCCAAACGCTGCGCGAGCAATTCGTTCCACGAAGTGGGGCGCGGCATGTGTTCCAGTCGCACCGCGATGCCTTCAGTGAACCAATGCGGAATGTTGAAGTCAGTTTGCTGCAAATTGACGACGTGCACAAACTCGTGCTTCAGCACGCGTCCCCAGTGAAACTTCTGCGGCATGTCGTTCGGCGAGGCCATGGCAACAATTTTGCCGCCGCACGCGCCGACGGTGCCGATGAACGGCAGACCGACCATTCGAGCACTGAACCAACCATGCCCGCGCGTGTTTTTGGCGCGGTTGAAGACCTCAAACAGCGATTTGCCTTCCGGCTCGTAACCCAGCGTGGCGACGATCTCGGGATAGACTTCGTCTTCGAGATAGCGGGCCATGAACTTCGCCAGCAGTTCGTCCTGGCCGCGATCGAACTTCAGCACAAAATGGTCCGTCTCCAGCACCGCATAGCCTTGCAGCACGTCGAGCACTTCCAGCATGTTCTTGACGCGGACATTGAACGGATCTTCGGCAAAGCTGGCTTCCAAGAGCGGGGCCGCGGTCGTCTCTTCGCCCAGGCGCATCTGGCACATGCCAAGCTGGCCGCGCACATAGATCAACTGCGGCATGCGGTCGAGCGTTTGCTGGTAATACTGTGCCGCCTGCGGATACTTGCGCATCAGGTCGAAGGTATCGCCGAGCGCGGCGAAGAAGCGACCGCAATGCTCGTTGCGGGCGATGACTTCGGCGATTAGTTTCGACGCACGCGAGTCGTCCGCTGCGGCCGCGGGACCGTCGATCACCAAATAGCACGCAGCGATCCTGGCGAGTGTCTCTTCTGCAACGGGATTCAACTCGCGGGCGGCTTCTAGCAGCGGCAGCGCCAGGTCGGCACGCTGATCGGCGAGTTGCAAATCGGCTTGCAGTTGCTGAGCCGTCAGATGCTTGGGATTGATGCTGAGCGCGCGATCGAGAGCGACCTTCGCATTCTTGGTATCAAACTTTTGCAGGGCGAGCGCGGCGCGCACGACGTGCAATTCGGCCGCATTAGGATTGATCGCCAGTCCCTTTTGCAACGCGTTCGTCGCGGCGCTTTCGTTGTACTTTTCCAGAAAGAGCTGCGCCGTTTCCAAGTGCGCAGGCCAGAAGTGTTCCTCTTTTTCGAGGGCTTGCGGATAGAGGTCGTTCACCAGGATCTTGAACTGGCCGCTGTTACGATTCCAGCGTGCGTACTGCGCGGCGGCGCGGCCGACATAGTGCAACTGCTCGGCGGTGAGGTTGTCGTGCTCGTTCTGATAATCGACGAGCCATTCGTAAGCGTCGGCGGCGGCTTTCATCCGCCCGCGCGCTTGATGCAATTCGGCCATCAACCAGCGCGCCGCGAGTTGGTTCGGATGCGCTTTCAGCACCGCCTGGGCGGTGGTTTCGGCTTCGTCGAGTGCGCCGCGTTCAAACAGAAGGATGGCGAGTTCCGCTTGCACTTCGCCAGCTTCGTCATGCGCGAGCGCGTCACGCAGCGTTTTCTCGGCCGTAGTCCGTTCGCCGACGGCATGTTGCGCGCGAGCCGTGCCGAGCGCTGCCGCACGAGGATGAACGCTCGCGAGCTTCGCATACGCATCTTTCGCTTCGGCATATTTGCCGGTCAGAAGCAGCTCGCGCGCGTCGTCCAGCGGTTGCGGATCGGCCGCCAGCGCCGCCGAGGCGAGCAGTACGCAAAGCCAGGATGCAAGTGCGTTGGTAGGCATGCTCCTATCCTATCGTAACCAGGCACGCGGCGCTAGAATAAACCAGCAGATTCTGTGGTGGACGGCAGCTGCGTCACGCTCGTCACACGGCGTGGTCCCTCGTCGCCTGCTTCCGCGTGGAGCGGGCCTTTCATGGGTTGGTCATGTCTGATTTTGTTGCGGTTTGCAAGGTCGGGACGATTCCCGAAAACACGGGCCAGGCGTTTGCCGTGCATGGCCGCATGGTGGCGGTATTTTGTGTCGATGGCAAGTATCAAGCGATCGACGACTTCTGTCCGCACATGGGAGCGTCACTCGCCGGCGGCATCGTCGACCACGGCATGGTCGCTTGTCCCTGGCACGCCTGGCGGTTCAAGATTTGCGACGGCACCTGGTGCGATAACCCGCGGATCAAGATCGATGCGTTTGAAGTGAAAGTCGAAGGGGACGACGTGATGG
>JAEZGD010000291.1 GCA_023417165.1 Planctomycetota bacterium | reverse complement strand
ATGTGACGCCGACGGTCGATGCCTGGATCTTGAAACGCCATAAGACTGAGAAGAAAACTGGACGACCGCTGATCATTCGACTCTCGCCATGTCTTCAGACGTTAACTCGGATCCTGTTGGCTGCCAGGAGTGAAGGCAACCTCTTCGTCAATTCCGCTGGCGAGCCCTGGACGCGTAACGCGATTCGCTGCCGAATGCGGCGAATGCGTCAGAACCTCGGCCTAGATCCCGGCGTGGTAGCCTACAGCTACCGTCACACCTGGGCGACGAACGCGATGGTCAACGGAGTGGCAGTTGCTACCGTGGCGGAATTGCTGGGCCATACCGACATGCGGATGGTTAGCCAGGTGTATGGCCACTTAGAGCAGCAGCCGCAACACTTGCTTGATGCGGCGGCGAAGGCGATGCAGAGAAGAGCCTAGTTTCTAACCTTTTCGCCGGCACTCAATACGTAAGATGCGATCTTTGCACCAGTCTTATTCGGTCCAGCCATAATCAGATAGTAAAGATGCCCGCCCTTTGAGTTGCGAATTAGCGAAGCATCAGAGACAAATCCAAAGGCACTCGCGAGCCGCCTTTTGTACCATCGAAGCAATTCCTCACCCGAATCGGCGACCTTATCCTGGGTTTCTCCGAATAGTGTCATCCGCTTTTTATACATTACTGAGAACCACTCGTCGGTACCGAAGTAATCGTCGAGTTTCTTTCGTGAAGCTGGCGTGTATTCCGACGGATCCCTAAGAAGAAGGCGCTGGATTGCCATTCCGACGGGAAAGTTGAGAAATATTTCGATTCCTTTGGTAGCTGCTAAGGCGGCGATTGTGTCCCAATTCACTTGCATTCCAAATGGATCGAGAAATACAACTGCGCGTTCATTCTTCCAGTTATGGGAAGGAATAAACTTGTGCCTTAGAAACTCGGAGCAATTGGCTGAAATGACCTTTACCGATGGACCGGCATGTTTAGCCAGATCGTTCAGTCGCGCGACGCGCGCTGGATTCATGTCGACGAATGTATAAGTTGAAAACGGTGGGGAAACTTCGAGGGCGACCCGTGGTGATCCCGCAATCACATCGCGGTTCTCGGGCTCTTGTCGTTGAAATGCAGCCGCTTCGTCAAACAGCGACAAGACATCTTCGGATGGCTGTTCGCTACCAAGTTGACGAATCTGGTGCTCGCCCGGCCCAGCAAAAGCATCTACATAATGAAATCCTCGGCACCAATTTTGGTTGTTAAGGATTTTAACGTACTCTTTAAGATATCGCCTAAGACGGTCCAACTTATCCTTGGCCCATTCTCCAACGATGCTCTCACTCATGCGATTGCCGTATGTAGCTGAGGGGTGTTTTCTTTGTCCACCCAAATAGAGTACCTACTTTGCAGCTCTCGCAGCAATACCTTTCTGTCTTTGTCGGCAGGAGGCGATGCACGGACAACTCTCGGAAATTCGTCGTAGGTTTCGCCGTTTAACGTTCTGCCTGTAACACTTTTGCGCACTCCACCCCATTGCTTGAAAAAGAACGGAACCTTCGCTCGACGGCAATCTTTAAGAACCTTCGTAACCCATTCTTCCTTCATCGGCCGAGCCCCGGCGCCACTCTCCCCTCCAACGATGACCCAGTCAATTCCGGTATAGTCAACTGTGCCGAGGTCTTCGAGTAACGGCTCGATTGATAGGAAGGACATTGCTGGCTTTGCCGCTAACAAGTGCTTGATCCGCGGCAATCCATGCTTTTGATTCTCGACACTTACACCGAACCAAATATGCTGATGCTTCGCTGCGAATCGCAATTTCGTAGCAAGTAAGTGCTCGAGTCGATCGGCTCGCTTCGTCAGGACTTGGAACACATGCCAGTTAGCTGCAACCATTACCTCAGCGACTGCAATGATGTATTCATCTGGTATGTCCTTGTGAAACAAGTCACTCATCGAATTCACAAAGACCATCTTGGACTTGGACCAAGTTAAAGGATCACATAAGTGATTTGGTACAAGTTTTAGATCGAAGCCTTGTTCATACGGATGACCTGGAACACCACGGAATCGCTCAGCAAACGTTTCCGCGTAGCAATGAACGCAACCAGGACTTATCTTGGTGCAGCCTCGCACGGGATTCCACGTTGCGTCGGTCCACTCAATTTTTGATGTACCGCTCATAGCCAAGCCTCCTGCTAGCCAGTGTACGGGTGACTACCGATGAAGTCCAACTCCTTGCGCCGCAATTAGAAGCGATCAGTAGGAGCTGCGCCCATAGCAGTGTGTGCTAGCGTCTTCCTATTCATCCCTTCCAGCCAGCCGCCCGCAGCAGTTCGCAGCCGCCAGTAAATGCTTCCGTGTTTGCCGATCGTCTGCCGCGCCGCCCGCGCCCTGAAGCCTCTTCAATGCTAATCGTTGCCGGCGCATCGACTCGAGCCTTTTCCAGATAGGCCACCACATCCGCTTCGTAAATGCGAATGCGACCACGGCCGCCGCGAGACGCCGTCACACCGACGCGCAGGTGCGGCAGATAGCCTGCCACGCAGAGATCGCGAACCGCCCCTTCGGAGATTGCCAATAGGGCTGCAACCTCTTTGACGGTCAGCAGCCGGGGCAGGGCGGCTGGCGCTGCTGGCTCATTTCGTGTTGTTGGGTCGCCTTCGCTCATGGTTCAATAGTGACGTGCCGGCCTTTACTTGGCGGCGGGACCGGCACGTCACGCACCTAAACTATCGAGGTAAGTTGGTGATCCCTATCACACTGCCGGTTAGCGTTATTTGCCTGCGTGAGAAGCCCGGCGAACATCCGTTAACGCTGACTCCGCCGTTGTTGCTGCCGACGGCAAAAGGCCGCAAATTGCTGCTGTTTACGGACAGAGATGCGCTTATTGTGTATCTCAACACCTGTGGCCAGCCGGGGCAGCTTCGCGCTGCGGAATGCGAGACACCCAGACAGTTGTTGACGTATCTGAATCGAGCCCCCAAAGAGCCAGCTGACTATGTGCAATGGAATTGGCGGGGTAGATCATGCGATCGGGAAGAAACTCTAGATCAGCTTCTCGCCACCCTGGCGGCAATGGTGGCTGCGGAAGGCCAAGCAAACTAGCCCGTCGCCAGGGGTTGTGAACGACAATCACGGCATGAGAGAGGGGGCGTCGACTGCACCCAAAGAGCAGCCAGCCTGCTACTGCCAGGAATGCCGCCAGGATAGATCGGCGGCTGAGCCCTTGTTGCGAATTGGTCGGTGTAGCTTCTTCTGGCGTCATGCCGGAAGTGTATCAACTTACATGCGAGTTGACAACTATTTTCGCGTGCGAGTCTTGGCGGCAGCTTCTTTTGCAGCTCTTACCTTTTCGCGGGCCTGCTTCACCGAATGCGCCGTGAGTTGCGTGCTGTATTCGCCCTTGTATTTCTGTGCGAGGCCCTCGGCCAGGCTCAGATAATGAAAGATTGTGCCTGTCGCCAGTTCAACGGAATCCATTTCGTTTTCTTTCATTCCGAGCCGTATTTCACGGATAATTCCCTCGATTTTCTTTAGCTGATCCTCAATCGAGAGCAAGTGCTCCGCATCGCGCGGCAGCTTTTTCTTGGCGACATCATCTGCGGCCATGGAAATTGCGCCCTTCTAGAAAATTTTCGGAAGTGCCTAAGTGTTTGCCTTCCTTGATTTTCCGTCTTAAACGCCGATTCCGTAAGGCCGCCTTGCAACAAAAAGACAACAAAAAGTATTGACGGCAAGCCGAACTCACGTATGATCTCGCATGTGAGTTGGCGTCAAAGTTAGTGCGTGAGGCGAAGGATGTCAAAGGCCGCGTTGCCACAGCACGGAAATGCAATCTACCCCTGGCCGCTTTGGGAAGACGGGAATCTTCACCGGGCCAAGCTAGGGAAGCACTTTCACGGCATTACACCCGAGAGCTTTCGTCGAGCGCTGACAACCCGAGCGAACCGTCGCGGCCTGAAAGTCACCACGCGCGTCTCTGGCGACACCGTGACGTTTCAGTTCGGACCCAAAGAGTAACAACCGACTGGCGTAGAGCAGTGGTCAGCTCACGTGGCTCATAACCACGAGGTCGCAGGTTCGAATCCTGCCGCCAGCATTTAGCAAGCAACCACCGCGGTTAGATTTTTCGCCGCGTTGGGATAGTAGAAACTCGCCGTTCACTCGTTGTGGGCGGCACTTATGAGGCCGATCGAAACAACGTCGCGACTTCTGCTAGCGGAGAGCGACGGCCTGACAGGTTCCTAACCTCGAAGGTGTTGGTGATGTGTTGCAAACGCTCGCGCGAGCAATGCGACATGCGGGTTCGACTCCAGCCGGTCCACTTTGAAAGCAAGACGAGTGAGGCAACCAACTGCGGCGTGAACGATAGCACGCACGGCTGAATGAAAAGGTAACGGTTAAGAGCGGCATCGAAAGATGCGTCGGCGCTTGCCAAGGCAAGCAGGCTGAAAACCTGAGCGACCCGAAGCAATGTTTATTTCGCGCCCTGCATGACGGGATAGGGAGACTCGAATCCGTAGCCGGTGCAATTCCGGCCAGTTGGTTTTTTGAAGCATCTGCAACCGCTGACTCGCAAACGGAGTTGTTCGCGAGACGGTTGTGGGAGGGATCGTAAGGAGCGTTTTCAACGACGAGGCCGGCAGGGTGTCGGCAGATGGATGTGGATTAACAGGTGGGCGGCGACACGGTTCTGGTTTTAAGACCGCGTGTCGCCCACCTGGGCTTTTCACAACCTGCGTTGGAACTTTTGTAGGAGCTTAGAAATGTTGGTTCTCAGTCGAAAGCGGGATGAGCAAATCGTGATCGGCGGCCAGATCAAGATCGTCGTTGTCGAGATTCGTGGCGACAAGGTGCGACTTGGAATCGAAGCCCCGAAGGAAATCCCGGTTCACCGCCAGGAGGTCCAAGATGCGATTCGCCGTGCAAATGATCTGGCGCGCGAGCGTCCAGCGAGCTAACCCGCGACGCCGGTAAGCACGCGTCGCACTAGCAATGCGACGTGTGCCGCTGGTGGCTTCTTCATGAAAGCTTCGTGAGCAACGCCCATGACACCACAAGAACTACTCGCCGAACGGCGGGAATACTTTTCGCCGCTAGTTCAAGCCGCTAAGGACGTTCACTTGATCGAGCTGCTGTTGGCTGCCTGCGATCCTGACGACGCAATGGACGCCATTGTCAAAGCGTATCACGTGCCACACGACGTCCGCATCGCCACCAACTTGCTGCGTGGCATCGACGAACGGAACGAGGAGCGGGCGGCTTTCGAACAAGTACTCTCGCGGTAGTCACCAGTGATCAGCGGAAGGAGTCGCCGCCATGTTTTCGGTTGACGTCAATGACCTGCTGCAAGGCGAACTGCTGCTACTTGTCAAATTCGCACTGCTACTCGCAGTTGTTGGCCTTCGTGAAATGGTGATGGAGCGTTAATCGCATGCTGGTCTTGGATATCGAAACCGGACTATTACCCCTCGAATAAACGCGAAAACGAGTGACAAACCCTTACGAGTCGCCACGGATTCCGGCCAGCGAAACAAGTGAAAAACGGCGGGCCTGGATTGTGGCGGCGATGGTGGGCTTCGCCATTGGAATTGCCAGCGGAGTGATCATCGGCCTACGCATTGGCTACGTCGCTGGCTGGTCGGATTCCTCGAAAGAACAGATACGAACGTACGAAACGGAGTTGCTAAACCATGCTCATCTTTGACATTGAAACCGGACCATTACCGCTCGATCAACTGCGAGCACTCTACGTCGAGCCGACGTTTGAACAGTTCTGCGAATCGTGCGACCAGCGATGGAAGCCCGAGACGCGTGAAGCCAAGTTTGCCGAGGCCAAGGCGAACGGCTGGCAAAAGTTTATTGATAAAGCCGCGCTCGATCCGACGACCGGCCAGGTGTTGGCAATCGGCTATCTCTCGATCAAGACCAAAGGCCGGGCGATGGTGATGGACGATGGCGGCGAAGACAACGCCGACGCCGAATTCACGTTGCTCAGCAAGTTTTGGGAACAATACGTCAAGTGCCACAAGGCGCAGCCGCGCCCGCGCGCGATGGTCGGCCTGAATATCTTCGGTTTCGATCTGCCGTTCCTGGTGCGCCGCTCATGGATCCTCGGCGTCGACATCCCCACGACCGTCAAGCCGGGCCGTTTCTTCGATCCGCTGTTCTGCGACCTGGGCGACGTCTGGCTCTGCGGTCAGCGGTGGGGCGAATTCCCGGCATCGCTCAACGCGATCAGCAAGGCGCTCGGCGTGGGTGAAAAGACCGGCAACGGTGCTGACTTCGCCGAGTTGCTCAAGACCGATCGCGAAGCGGCGATGGTCTACCTGCGTAGTGACCTCGAACTGACCGCCGCCTGTGCGACCAGGATGGGCGTGATCTAAGCAACCAAATCGGTCGGTTGATTTTGAACGAACAAACGAACGTGAAACCGCGAAGGATCGACTTCCATGAACGAAACCGCATTACCTCCTCCGAAACCGTCACCGGCCGCCCACCTGCAAATCCGCTGGATGATTCGGCGCGACATGCTGGAAGTGCTGGCGATTGAAAGCTTCTGCTTCTTGGAGCCTTGGTCAGAAGAGGACTTCTATCGCTGCCTGCGCCAGCGCAACTGCATTGGCATGGTTGCTGAACATGATCAGCGTATCAGCGGCTTCATGATTTACGAACTGCATCGCGACCGTTTGCAGGTCTTGAACTTTGCCGTTCATCCTGCCTGTTGGCGTCGCCGTATCGGCCAGGGGATGGCGAACAAGCTCAAGGAAAAGCTGGTGGGCGGACGTCGTAAACACATCGCTCTAGAGATTCGCGAATCCAATCTCCACGCGCAGTTGTTCTTCCGGGCGATGGGCTTTCAGGCCACCGAGATCCTACGCGACTTCTATCAAAACACCAACGAAGACGCATACCGCTTTGAATTTCCGGCCAGGTGAGCACGGCAGAGATAGCAGATCGAACAAACAAACGAACGTGATTGATCGGTTAAGGAGAACGAACGTGAATTCGGCAGTAGCCCTTTATCAGAAGATCGACGACCCCGTCAAAGCCGCCAATACGATCGGCATCTGGTTGTCGCGATCTGGCATGCTCGGTCCTAACCAGACTGCGGAAGCCGGATCGGCGATCGCTTTCGATGCCCTCTCGCGTGGCATTCCGATCACGGAGATCATTCTCAACTATCACCTCGTCAACGGTCGGCTGACGATGAAAGCCGAGTCGATGCTCGCCGGCTTCCACGAACTAGGCGGCAAACATCGCATCTTGGAGCAGACCGCCGACGCCTGCCGCATCGAGTTCTCGATCAGCGACGAGACGGAAGTCTTTGCTACCACCTGGGAGGAAGCCCAGCAAGAGCAGTGGCCGTACGGCAAAGAAGAAAAGGGCGTCAAGAAGATTAAAGCCACATGGGCTGGCCCGGTCGGTCGCGCTGACATGCTCTGGGCTCGTACCGTCTCGCGCGGCGTGCGCAAGCTGCGACCTGGCGTAACCGGCGGAAAGTACACGCCTGAAGAAATCGCTGACTTGGCCGAGTACGCCGAAGCGATCAGCGACAACGGCAAGCCAGCCGAACCGGTCGACGTTGATGCGTTGCTCAAAGAGACTGCCGCTCGCAACGCCGCTGCAAATCCGATCAAGCCGGCCGTGGCGCCACCAGCCACGAAGCCGGCCATCGCCGAGAAGCCAGCCATCGCTGAGAAGGCGCCAGCCTCAACTGCTGCGAACGATGCCGCGCCAGCGGTTGCGGCCAGCGAGGAAAAACCGCGCACCTCGGAAGATGGTTATGCCACTGCTCAACAAGTAAAGCGAATCGTCGACTTGTACGTCCTCCTGGGTGTGCCGACCGAAGCTCAGGAGAAGGCCCTTGCCAAACGTAAGGCAGCGGCTCTGCGTAGCTTGACCTTCGAACAAGCGGCTGAATTACTGGCCAGCCTGGAAGCTAAATACCAAGCTGCCGAAACGACCAAGCAGCCGGCCGACCTGAAGGCCTTGCCGACGTCGGCCCCCTGCGATCAGACGCAAATCGATGCGGTCATTCAGCAGGTGAAGCTACTTGCCGAAACCGATCCCGAGTTCCCGGCCAAGTACAAAGCTCGCCTGCAATCGCAAGGCAAGCAACGCACGGCCGACCTGTCGGTGCATGAAGCGGATGCCATGCTCGTGGCGCTGCGACAGACCGAGCTATCTTCCTTCTTCGAACGCTCGCTGGAGCAGCTCGTCGAAGACCATGCGGCAACCACGGAACCGCCAAAAAACTGATTTGGCCGGACAACGCACGCCCGCTGCTGGATCGCTACGGCGAGCGGCGCGTGTGGTTGGCCGGCTGTCTGACGCTCGGTTATCCGCCCACCTGGCTGCCGAGTGCGAACGACCTTGAACGTGTGCAGAGTTTTCTCGCTACCTATTTTCCAGAAGGAACGTGATCCATGGCCAGTTTCAAGAAGCCCTCCACCAACGTCACTCAATACGTCGACAAGCCGGGCTGGTTTCATCTCGCGGTGACGCGCGTGGAAGATCAGCCCATTTACAACGGCGAAATGAAAGATCAGGTCAACGTCAGCGTTGTTGTGCTTGGCGGCACTGATGTGAGCCAGGTCAAGCGCGAGCTGACCATGCGGCTCAATAATCCCAACGAAGGCCAGAAGGATGGCGGCGAGTTCTGTGCACGCGTGCAGACCCGCCTGGCCGTGGCGTGCGACATTCTCGCCATCATCACCAACGAAAGCGGCGAACGCCAATACTGCGAGATCAACAATGTGCCGGAAGGCGCGGACATGGAGATCGACTGGGTCGGCCAGGAACATCGCGACAATCCCGAAGCGGTCGCGCCGTGGATCGTCGGCAAGCAATTCGTCGCGAAGCTGCACGAAGAAGAATACAACGGCAAGAAGTCGATCAAGCCGGACGGCGCTCACTTCTATCACGTGAGCGATCCCGACGTCGCCCACGTGCCGCTGAATGCTGAGGCCCTCAAGCTCGGCAACTATAAGGTGCCGCCTCGCACCGTTGGCAACAACGCCGCTCCTGCTGCCCCCGCGGACAAGCCGGCCGACAAGCCCGCCGCCAGTGGAGCGAAGGGCGCCGCGGCAGCAGCGCCGGCTAAGTCGTCGCCGAGCAAGCCGGCTGGTAAGCCCGCGACCAATGGCGCGAAACCGGTCGCGGCTGGCGCGTACGACGATCTGTAATCGCGAGCGAATCAGGTAGGGAGCACGGTCAGTGGAAGCCGTGCTCACGTTCGGGGCCGCTTGCGATGGGAAGCTCGCAAGCGGCTCTTTTCTCGCCCACTCTCTTCTAACGTCGACATGGCCGCGAAACTCGAAGAAATCAACGCTGTCTACTTGCTCGAGCGCCATCGCTTCGAGAACCCCGATGGCGACGTAATCATTGGCGCTGCCAGGCTTGATCTGCCGCCCGAGCATCCCGAGGCCGGCAAGTCGCTATCCGTTAAAGGCCAAGCCGATCATGGCGAGCTGACCGAACAACTCTCTTATCGCTTCTACGGCCGCTGGACGAGCTATCGCAACAAGCGTACCGGCGAGACCGAGCAGCAGTTTCACTTCGAAACGTTTGTGCGCAATCAGCCTTATGATCGCACCGGCGTCATCACCTATCTCTGCGAAGCCGGTGCCGGCAATGGCCTGGGACGTGCACGAGCTGCTGCCTTATGGGATCGGTTCGGTTCGGACGCGGTCCGCGTGATGCGTGAGACCCCCGAAGCGGCCCAAGCGGCGCTCGAAAAAGAACGCCTGCCGATCAGCAATGAGCAATGTGACAAGATCGTCACCTGGCTGAACGAAGAGAAGAATATCGAAGCCTGTAAACTTGAACTGACCACGCTGCTCAATAAGCGAGGGTTCCCGAAAACCACGATCCGCGAGGCGATCCGCGAGTGGGGCAACCAGGCAGCGACGTTCATCAAGAACAATCCGTACCGACTGATGAACTTCCGCGGTTGCGGCTTCAAACGCTGCGACGCGATGTATCTCGACCTGGGCCTGCCAGCCGCAGCGCTCAAGCGGCAAACGCTCTGCGCCTGGAATACCGTCGCACGCAATACCGAAGGGCACACGTGGTTTCCCTTGGAAGTTGCGATCTCGGGCATCAAAGCCAACGTCGCCGGCGCGAAGCTGGACGAACCTCGGGCCCTGAAACTCGCCAAGCGATCGAAGGCCTTGTCGTTTCTACGCACCGGATTCAACAACGAGCTGGTCGATCGCGGCGGTCGTATCTGGTGCGCTGAAGCTCGTAAAGCGAACAACGAGCAACGGCTGGCGGAGTACTTGGCCACCGCCCTGGCTGAACCCACAAGCTGGCCAGTGGAAATCGACCAGGCCAGCAAGCTCTCTGACCACCAGCGCGAACGTCTTGCAGCTGCATTGGCGGGCGTGATCTCGATCCTGGGTGGCTCGCCTGGCACCGGCAAGACGTTTACGGCCGCCGAACTGATCGGCCTGATCGTGAAGGCGATCGGCAGCGAGCAGATTGCGGTGTGCGCTCCGACCGGCAAGGCCGCAGTGCGCGTCACGGAAGCCCTTGAGTCCTACGGCTTGCCGCTGCGTGCCCGTACGATTCACTCCCTCCTGGGCGTGGCTACCAACAGCAAAAGCGGCGGCTGGGGATTCCAGCACTGTGAACACGATCCGTTGCCCTATCGCTTTATCATCGTCGACGAATCTTCGATGATCGATACCGACCTGATGGCGGCGCTGCTGGCGGCTCGCGCGACCGGCTGCCACATGCTCTTTGTCGGCGACGTGAACCAGCTGCCGCCCGTCGGCCATGGCGCACCGCTTCGCGACATGATCGCCGCCGGCCTGCCTTATGGTGAGCTGCGCGAGATTCGCCGGAACTCCGGTGCGATCGTCGAAGCCTGTGCGGCGATTCGCGATGGCAAGCCGTTTCGCACTTGTCAGACCGTGGACATTGATGCCGGCGAGAACTTCAAGATCGCGGAAGTCGGCCAGCCGGATGCCCAAATCGACACGATGCTCAAAGCGGTTCGGCGCTCGCGCGAGATCGGTTTCGATCCGGTGTGGGACTGCCAGGTGCTGGTGCCAGTGAATGCCAAGTCGCCGCTGGCCCGCAAGACGCTGAACGAGATCCTGCAACGCGAATTGAATCACAATCCTGGCGTGCCCGGCAGCCCGTTTCGCGTCGGCGACAAGGCTGTCAATACAAAGAACGGCTGGTTCAAGCCGGCCGACGATCTGGCAGCAACACCCTTCGACGCCGATGAGCCCGGCGAATTGCAATCGAACGATCGCGGCGAAGTTTATGTCGCTAATGGCGAACTGGGCAAAGTCATCCAGGCGGAAGAAAAGCGAGTGGTCGTCAAGTTGTCGAATCCCACGCGCGTCATTGTCGTGCCGCGCGGCAAGGCCAACGAAGAAGAAGGCGAATCGGCTGGCGGTGACAACGACGACAAAGGGCCGACGACTGGTTGCTCCTGGGATCTCGGTTATGCCCTCTCATGCCACAAGAGCCAAGGCAGCGAATGGCCCATCGTGATCGTCATGATCGACGACTATCCCGGCGCCAAGATGGTTTGCTCGCGCGAGTGGGTTTACAC
>JAEZGD010000595.1 GCA_023417165.1 Planctomycetota bacterium | reverse complement strand
CGGATACACTGCGGCTGCTGAATGCTGAATTGCGCCTGGTCGAACCGTGGATGGCGGCCGGCTCGCCTGCAGGCGATGTCGAAGTCGACGATCCCGACGTCCGCATCAGTGCGTTACAAACCGATCGCGCGCGGTTGCTGATCGTGCGACGCTATTTGCCGGGGCAGCAGTGGATTGTCACGCCGATCGAGAAGGACCGCGTTTCGCTGGTGATGCCAGGGACGCCCAGCTCGATGCATGCCTATCGCTTGTCGGTCACCAGCATGGAGCCGTTGTTGCACAAGCGCGTCACTGGCGGCACGCACATGGCGATCGAGTCGGCCGGCGTTTGCTCGCTGGTCGTACTCACGCAGGATCCGCTCGTGCTCAATCGCGTGGCTCGCGACCTCGGACAACTCGAAATGCAGCATGCGCGGCTGTATTACGAATTGATGTCGCGCAAGCTGGAAATCACCGCGCAGGCAATGGCCGAATTGCCCCAGAATGCGTATCCCACGGCGGGCGCTACTTTGCAGCAAGCCCGCGCCAACTTGCAGCAGGCTTTGCGGCTGGTTTCAACTCAGGATCGCCGTGGCGCGCAGAAGTTCACCGAACAAGCCCAAGCCCAGTTGGCTACCGTACAACGCGGACATTGGCAGGCGGCGACGCTCGCTTTTGCATCGCCAGTCGAAAGCCCGCTTTGTACGCACTTTGCCACGTTGCCAGCGCACTACGAAGTGGCCGAGCGGCTGAAGGTCGCGCATTGGAGCGACAACGTGCTGTCTGGCGGCGACATGGAACAACTTGACCTGCTACTGCAATCGGGCTGGCGGAATCAACGCGACCCCAGTGTGGCAATCGACAGCGCTGTGCAACTCGCACCGCAGCCGCGCACCGGTCAATCGTCGCTACACATGCGCGCCTTCGTGGCGCAGCCCAACGAAGCGCCGTCGATCGTCGAAACGCCGCCCGTCTGGATCACCACGCCCGCGATTACTGTGGGACGTAATAAGATGGTCCGCATCCGCGGCTACGTGCGTACTTCGTCGACCATCGCTGGTAGTCACGACGGCGTGATGGTCTTTGATTCGATCGGCGGCCAGGCGCTGGCCTCGCGTATCGTCAGCCCCGATGGTTGGCGACAATTCACGCACTTTCGCATCGTGCCCGAAGATACGACACTGACGCTCACGCTCGCATTGACAGGCATTGGCGAGGCGTGGATTGACGACCTCGATATCGCGGTGCTTGATTTGCCTGCGCCGCGCGAGCGTCCAAGCCGCGAGTCGATGCAAGTCGAGGACGCTCCCGAAGAAATCCCCGCGCCCGGCACTCGCATCGAAGAACTCCCCGCCCCCCAAGCTCGCGGCTGGTGGCCCCGCTTGCGCTAACGCTGCTCTCGCTTTCTCTCTTTACTTAGCCGCTCCGCTTGCGGAGCGCTCCGCGCTACGATTCGCGCGGCCCGTGAAACGCCTCTACGAACGACCACCGCTGCGCCGGCAATCCCTCCCGAATCGGATTCGCTTCGACATAGCGAATCGCATTAAAAACCATGCTCAGGTCATTCAAAAACACGGCCCAACCGCCACGTTCCCAAACAGGGCGATCGTCGTCAAAAGGCCAAAGTGCGCCGTGCAGTTTCATGCTGGCTTTGGCCTTAAGGTGACTGACGATTCGTTTCACGTGACGCTCGTGCGATGCTACCACCAGATGCATATGGTCTGGCATAACGGCGCAAGCATAGACCCGATAGTCTGCTTCGCTGACTGCCAGGCGAAAACCGTTGCCCACTGCGCGGGCTTGTTCGCCAGTAAATATCACTGGCGGAAACAGCAGCGCCGCTTTAGCGGATTGTTGCACTTCGTGATCGCGTTCAGCATGCGCTTGCGATTCGCGTGAGATCGTCTTCGTCGCCGAGCCTAACGCGTAGAGCTGTTGGCTGCCAACATACTTAGACCACGAGCCGCGTGGATCGTTCGGAAGCCAGAAGCCATATGCACCGAACGTAAGATGATACGCAAGCACCATCGCAACGCCCTCCAGGTGCTTCCAGGATAGGCGAGCCGCCGCGCGGATTCCAGCGCTCCGCGAGCGGAGCGGCTAAGTGCGGATGAGGTGTGAGAGCGAAGGCTTAGCTGGCGGCTTTTTTCGGCTGCACGGGCGTGGCGGCGACGATCTCTTCGATTTGGATCGCTTTGCGGCCTTTGAGAGCGCCGGGGCTGGCGCGGTATTTGAGCAAGCCTTGCACGGCGACGTCGAGCGGACTGCGGCGATCTTTCTCGGTGGTAATGATGTCGCCGACGCGCAGTTCCAGCAGGTCGCTGGTGGTGATCGTCGTTTCGGCCAGCGTCACCACCAGTTCGATGAGCGAGCCATCGAGGTGCTTCGAGAGCAAGTCGACCGTCTCTTGCGAGACGCCGGTGCGACTGTAGCTCATCCAGTTGTTGGTGGTCAGCTTGTTACCGATCCGCTCGATCGAATTGAACGGAATGCACAGGTTCATCATGCCGCGCACGTCGCCGAGCGTCAGCTCGAAGCTGATGAGGACAACGACTTCGTTCGGCGGCACGATCTGCACCAGTTGCGGGTTGCTTTCGACCCGCTCGACGGTCAGGTTCAGCGGCAACACCGCTTCCCAGGCGTGCTTCAATTCGCCGAGAAACAGGTTGGTAATCCGCGAAACGAGCCGCTTTTCAATTTCGGTCAACGGACGGCGCGAGACGCTGCCCGTCTCTTTGCCACCACCGAGCAGGCGGTCGATGATCGGGTACAAGATCGACGGATTAATGTCGAGAATCAGATTGCCTTCGAGTGGCTCGGCCTTCAGCAGGTTAAAGCACGTTGGGTTCTCGAGGCTGAAGACGAACTCGCTGTAAGTGAGCTGATCGACGCTGGTGAGCTTCACTTCCACGATATTGCGGAGTAGCGCCGACAAGGCCGCGCCAAAGTTGCGACCAAAGCCTTCGTGCAGCGATTGCAACGCGCGCATCTGCTCTTTGCCGACGCGCTCGGGGCGCTTGAAGTCGTACGGCGTGATCTTCTCACGCGTGCGCGGCGGCAGCGGCTTGCTCAGGGCGGTCGCTTCCGCTTTGGGAACGCCCGCCTCCATCGCGCTGAGCAGGCTTTCAACTTCCGCCTGGCTTAAGACTTCGTCACTCATAGCAGTGGGCCGTGAACAGTGGTTAGTGATCCGTCGCTAACGAGAAGTGAGCCGTGTTTAGTGCATGATGGGCAGCCAATCGTTTGCATACTGCCCACTGTCCACTATTCACTCCTCACTACCCTCTGACCTGTCCATCGCCCCAGACAATCCATTTGTAACTGGTAAGTTCCTTGAGTCCGCAGGGGCCGCGGGCGTGGAACTTGTCGGTGCTGATGCCAATTTCGGCGCCGAGGCCAAATTCGCCACCATCGTTGAACCGCGTGCTGGCGTTGACCATGACCGCAGAGCTGTCGACGCGCTGCACGAACTCGCGCGCGGTCGCCAGATCGCGGGTCAGGATGGCATCGGTATGATGCGAGCCGTACTGGTTGATGTGGCGAATCGCCTCGTCCAGCGACGCGACGACTTTGACCGAGATGATCGGGCCGAGGAACTCGGTGGCGAAGTCCTCTTCGGTAGCTGGCTTCGCGGCCGGAATGAGCTTGCGCGTGGCGTCGTCGGCGCGGATCTCGATGCTTTTCGCTTGTAACGCAGCGCCGATCTTCGGTAGGAACTGGGCGGCCACATCCTGATGCACCAGCAGCGATTCGGCGGCGTTGCAGACGCCCATCCGCTGGCACTTCGAGTTCACGACGACCTCGCGAGCCATTTCGAGGTCGGCCGACGCATCGACGTACACATGGCAATTGCCGTCGA
>JAEZGD010000253.1 GCA_023417165.1 Planctomycetota bacterium | reverse complement strand
GTGATATAGCTGGTGCCTTCGCTGGGGCTCGTGACGCTCAGCCACGTCTGCCCCTTGCCAAGGCGAATGTCATCGTTGGGTTGCGGCGTGCCGCGCGTGATCGTTTGTTCGGAAGCCGAAGAAACGCCGACGACGTAACCGCTGGTCGCCTTTTGTGGCTGATCGCGATACAGCCGCGTGACCGAACATTCGCCATCTTCGCCGACGGCGACAAAGTTGCCGACGCTCTCTTGCGACATTACAAATTCGATCGGCTGCCGCGCCACAAATGTACGATCGGGCCCGCACAAACCAGCTAATAGAACCACTTCCGATCCAATCGGCGCAATCACGCTGGCTGGCGTTACTAGTAGTTGGCCTTCGTGGCCGACGCATCGTAGTTCGCGTTTGATGCCATCGCACAGCTTGTCGCAGTTCAGCTTCACATGTTGCTTCTGGCAGCCGGGCTGGCCCGGCTCGCACGACGGTGGCGCAGGGGGCGTGATAAACGCTGGCTGCGGAGTCGGCAACTGTCCTAGCTGCGGATCAATTGTGGTGGTGCCAGGAGCAAACAAGCGTTGCCCAGTGGGATCGATGCGCGGGAACTGGCAAGTGCGACAACCCGAAGCCAGCAGCGAGACCATCAGAGCGACTACGACTACCCAACGGGTCGTTAGCCTCCGTGCATTGTTCGCGCTGTGTCGCTTACCGTGCATGTCCGTCTGCGTTTGCGGTTAGGTCGCGATCGAGAATCCGCCCTCATGTGAACCGTAGCATGCGGTTTGGCAACATGAGGCGAACAGGCAACAAAAAAGGTTGCGGAAATACAACACATGCGTACGGGTTGCACTGGTTGTGCCGTTGGTATCGCCAGATGGGCGTTTCGAACCACCCATCCACAGTCACGCTCGCTATAATGGCCCTCCACCCAGGGACCATCTGCATGAGCCAGGAAGAAAAATTTGACTACGAAGCACCGGCCGCACACGAAGCCGGCGAGCCCCGGCGCGCGGTACCCCTCTATGCCAAGATTCTGATCGCGCTGGTGATTGGCGGGGTAATTGGTCTGGCCATCAACGTGCTGAACCGCCCCGTCGATGGTGCAAAGCCGTATCCGCAAATCGACACTGTCATCGACAATGTGATCGAGCCGATTGGCAAAATCTTCCTGCGGCTCGTGCTGATGGTCGTAATCCCGCTTGTTTTCTCGGCGCTGACGCTGGGTGTGGTCGGTGTGGGTGATGTGCGACGCTTGGGACGGATTGGCCTGCGCACGCTGGTCGTCACCGGCATCTTTTCGCTGGCGGCGGTGCTGATTGGCGTCGGGCTGGTGAATCTGCTGCAACCTGGCAATCGACTGTCGCCCGAGACCAAGGCGGCGGTCAAAGAAGAGTATGGCCATTCCGCCGAGGCGGAAAAGCGAATGAAGCAGGCGGGACAGGCGAAGTCGCTCAAAGACACGCTGCTGAACATCATTCCCGAGAATCCACTGCAAGAGATGGTCGGCGCGCTCGATGGTAGCTCGCCCGGCAATGGCATGCTCAGCGTGATGTTTTTTGCGTTGTTCTTTGGCATCGCCATGACGTTGACACTGAAAGAATGTCAGCCCCTGATCGCCGTGCTTGAAAGTGTGTTTACGGTTTGCATGACGATCATCGGCTTGGCGATGCGACTGGCGCCGTTAGCCGTCGGTTGTCTCTTTCTAGCCATCACCGCGCGCTTGGGCTTCGATATTCTCACGACGCTGGCGTGGTTCGTCGCGACCGTGCTCTTGGGCCTGCTCCTTCAGTTGGTCGTTGTCTATCCGATTGCACTCGTCACGCTAGGGCGGATGAATCCGCTCGACTTTTTTCGCGGTTCGCTGGAAGCCATGCTGACCGCGTTTGGCACCAGTAGTTCCAACGCCACGCTACCCACTGCGATGCGCGTGGCCAACGAAAAGCTGGGCCTTTCGCCAGATATTTCCCACTTTGTGTTGACGGTGGGCGCGACAGGCAATCAGAACGGCACGGCGTTGTTTGAAGGTGTCGTGGTGCTGTTTTTGGCGCAGCTTTTCGGCGTGCAACTCGACCTGATGCAGCAGATCACCGTGGTGCTGATGTCGGTCCTGGCCGGCATTGGTACGGCCGGCGTGCCGGGCGGGTCGATTCCGCTGATTATCGTCGTGATGCAGTCGGTCGGCGTGCCAGCGGAAGGCATCGGGATTATCCTGGGAGTCGATCGCATCCTCGACATGAGCCGCACGGTGCTTAACGTCACGGGCGATTTGGCCGTAGCCGCCTGCGTGGCGCGGATGGAGCCGGCGAAAACCTGAACTTCGCTGCAGCGTTGGTCCAATATTTCCTTGTCTTGGGCGAATCCTTCAGCAGACCTTCTCTTGATGAGCTTCGTATGTCCAGCACCAATCCTTACGTATCGCCCGGCGCCATGCCGCCCGAGACCAAGACTTACTCGGCGGGAACGCGCCGCTTGCAGTACGGCGAAATGTTCGGATTTGCGTTCACGAATCCTAACTGGGCGACGAACGTGCTGTGGGGCTCTGGCTGCTTGCTTATCGCGTACTTCATTCCCTTCCTGCCTCAACTGGTGCTGAGCGGCTATTTGTGGGAAGTCCTCGAAAAGCGCCATCGGCGCGAAACCCATTCGTATCCCGATTTCGACATCAATCGCTTTACCGACTATTTGACCCGTTCGATTTGGCCCTTCTTGGCGAGCTTGATTGGGTCGTTCGCGATCATGTTAGTGGCCGTTCCCATCGTCATTCTGATGATGGTCATGATGGCGGTCGCGGATGCCCAAAACAACGATGCGCTGGCGATTGTGTCACTCCTTGGCGGTTGGCTGCTCTCTTTACTAGTGACGATTCCCTTCCAAGCGGTAATGGTGCCGCTGATGTTGCGAGCCGCCTTGGCGCAAGACCTGGGCGCGGCCTTCAACCTCGCATGGATCAAGGAGTTCCTGCGATTGACCTGGAAGGAACTGCTGCTCGGCGGGCTGGTGCTGATGATCGTCGGGCCGATCATTTTCTTCGTGGGCTTCTTAATGCTATGCATCGGCGTCCTGCCCGCCGCGGTGGTATTGCTTTACGCCACGACGCACTTTCAATGGCAGTTGTACGAGATCTTCCTCGAGCGTGGCGGCACGCCGATTCCGCTTAAGACCCCGAAGCCGGTCGCTACGATGGCGACACCGCCCAAGTACATCTAGCCATCACAAGGCATTGAGCTTCTCGACAATCTTGTCGACGTCGTAGACGCAGCCGCCCCACGTACCACCGCCCAAGCGTTGTAGCGCAGCCCACAGGCGTGTGTCGTCCGGTAGGTCGCGATCCGGATGCAGGTCGTCGCGCAGTGGGCGCGCCGCCAGCACGCGCATTCCTTCTTCCGGCGAGAGTTCACGCCCTGCTTCGCCAATGAAGTCCAGCGTGCCGCGCAAGTTCACGCGATCGACTTCGATGCGAATCATGTCACCATCGCGCAGCTTGCCGACCGGCCCGCCTGCAAGTGCTTCGGGACCGACATGGCCGATGCAAGCGCCGGTGCTCACACCGCTGAACCGCGCGTCGGTGATTACCGCCACTTCACGGCCCCACTTCAAGAACTTCAGAGCCGACGTGATCTGGTAAGTCTCTTCCATACCCGAACCGAGCGGCCCACGGCTAATTAGCACCAGCACATCGCCAGGCTTAATGGGATGGGTCCCCTGCCCTTTGATGGCGGCAATGGCGTCGCGCTCGCGCGTAAAGACGCGCGCCGGTCCGGTCTTGCGATAGACACCATCCGCGTCGACCACTTGCGGGTCGATCGACGTGCTTTTGATGACCGAGCCTTCGGGAGCGATGTTGCCGACCGGAAAGCAAACCGTGCTGGTCATGCCACGGCGGCGCGCTTCATCGGGAGGAATGATCACGTCGTCGGGATGCACGCCGTCGCGCTCTGTTAGCAACGAGCGCAGCTTCGCGCGCCGCTCGCTGGTTTCCCACCAGGTTAGCATCTCGCCAACCGTTTGCCCGCTGACCGTGAGCGCGGACAGATCGAGCAGTTCCATCGCACGCAAGTGCAGCATGATCTCGGGCACGCCGCCCGCCAGAAACACGCGCACCGTGGGATGATTGGTTGGGCCATTGGGCAAGACATCGACGAACCGCGGCACACGGCGATTGACGCTGTTCCAGTCTTCGACCGTGGGGCGCGGAATGCCTGCGGCATGAGCGATGGCCGGAATATGCAAGAGCAGATTGGTCGAACCGCCGCATGCCGCATGCACCGCCATTGCGTTGCGGAGGGCGCCCGGGGTGATGATGTGCTTCATGGCGATACCGCGTTCGTCGAGCAGCTTCAGCGATTGTGCCGCACGCGTGGCGATGTCGAGCCAGATCGGCTGCCCGCTCGGAGCCAGCGCCGAATGCGGCAGCGACATGCCGAGCGCTTCGCCGACGACTTGCGACGTCGCGGCGGTCCCTAGGAACTGGCAGCCACCGCCAGGCGAAGCGCACGCGGCACACCCTGCGGCGGCCGCTTCGTCCAAGGTGATTTCGCCATGCGCGTAGCGAGCACCGATCGTTTGCACCTTGCCGGCATCTTCGCCTGCGGCCGGTGGCAGCGTCACACCGCCGGGAACCAAGATGCAAGGCAAGTCGTGCATGGCCGCCAGCGCCATCATCATCGCCGGCAAACCCTTGTCGCAGGTTGCCACGCCAATCACGCCGCGGCGTTGCGGTAGCGAGCGAATAAGCCGGCGAAAGATCACAGCCGCATCGTTGCGATAAGGCAAGCTATCGAACATGCCGGTGGTGCCCTGCGTGCGACCATCGCAAGGGTCGCTGCAAAATGCCGCGAACGGCACGCCGCCATACGCTTTGATCTCGCGCGCGGCCGCCTGCACCAACAGGCCGACCTCCCAATGCCCCGTATGATAGCCCAGCGCGATCGGCGTTCCGTCCGGCGCACGCACGCCGCCTTGGGTGCTAAGCAGCAGGTACTGCGGGCCGAGCAAATCCTCTGGCTTCCAGCCCATACCGGCGTTTTGCGTCATGCCGAACAAGTGACCACTCGCCCAATGGCGCAGCATTTCGTCGGTCAGCGGCAGCTTGCCTTGGGGGCCGATGGCGGTGGTTTGAATGTCGTACAGCGAAGCGTCGGACATGACACAACAAAGGGAAGAGGGAGAGGTACCAAGCGCGGACGTATTAGGCGGGCGGAGCCGTGCGCAACCTTCTTTGTACCACGAGTCCGACCAGCACCGGTAGCAGGATCGAAACGGCCAAAGCGAGCGGGGTCGAATCCAGATGCTCGGCGACGTCGCCAAAGACCGCATAAACCAGCGACAGCCCCAGATTCGATAGCAGCAGTGGCGGCAAAAACGCACGCCACGCCAGGCGTTGCATGCCGAGGAGCAAGACGCTCGCTTCGGCCAAGACCGGTAGCCCGCGCGTTAAGACAATCGCGCTAGGACCATAGCGTTCGGTCAGGCGGCTCATCTGCGAGAGGGATTCGCCTTTGCTGAGCCATTGGGCAAAACGTGGCCCGCACGCCCGCGCCAAGGCAAAGCCAGCCACCGCGCCGACGCTCATGCCCAGCCACGACGCCAGCGCGCCCAGGAGCCAGCCCAATTGCCCGCCAGCGAACGTGCTAACCAGACTGGAAGGAATGGGCAGGAAGATATCCGTCGACAATAGGCCGACCACCAGCGCCGCGGAAGTCCAAGGATCGGGCGACGATTGTCGCCAGGCGTCGAACCATTCATCGACGCGCCCGCCCATCAGCACAAACGGCACGATCGGAATCGCCAGCACCGCAACGACCAACGGCAACGATCTCAACAACTCGCGCATAAACTTGAGAAGCCATCACAGGATTTGCAGCGTTCCGAAAAATTTTCCCGCAGGCGGGCACTTAAGGTCAGCACGATCGTTACAGACTAAGGGTTTTCGCTTCGCACCGCTTGACGACTCCGTTGAACACTCTAGGGTTGAGAAGCGGCCAAGGTGTCGCTGCTTGTCATCTTCTCTGACATCTGTGATCCCGTCTAGCGAGTAGCAATCATGTCCACGTGGGTAGTCAGCCTGGCCGTCAGCGTTCTTTCGCTTTTGGGAGCTGGCCAGCCGGTTTCCGAAACGACCGAGCTTTCCGCCGAACAAGCCGCGCGGCTGTATCGCATTGAGGTCTACAAC
>JAEZGD010000243.1 GCA_023417165.1 Planctomycetota bacterium | reverse complement strand
GTGCTCGTCGAAGCGCCTGCGCGCATTTTGCATTCGGAGATCGTCCAACGCATTCTGCACAGTCAGACATTCGGCGCGATTCATAGCTACCTGCTGCGACCCGCCTTCGTCACGGCGCTACTTCGCGGCCTGCTATGGCTGTCAGGCTATGCCTGGAGCGAACGCGCGACATTTGAGCTGTTCTTGGTCGTCGCGTTGTTCTTGAACTCGCCGATTGGTCGCACCGCCGCCGAAGTCATCACCGACTTTCTGGTCCGAGCGTGGCACGAACTGCGGATGCGCGTCATCGCTGCCGTGCTGCAATGGATTGTGGCGGTGTTTCGCAGCCTGGCGGCCGCCTTAGAACGAATCGTCTATACGGTCGACGAATTGCTGCGTTTTCGCGCCGGCGATAGTCGCATGATGCAGACGATTAAACTCATTGGCGGTGTGGGCTGGTTCTTTGTCGCGTATGTCGTGGTCTTTGTCTTTACACTGCTGGTGGAACCGCAGATCAACCCGATCAAGCACTTCCCCGTGGTGACGGTCGCGCACAAACTGATCATTCCTGCAGGACCCGTGTTCGTCGAACAGTTGGCTCCCTACTTGGGCCGCGCTCAGGCGCACACGCTGGTGTGGACCACCATTTGGCTGATCCCCGGCGTGTTCGGCTTCCTAGTGTGGGAACTCAAAGAGAACTGGAAGCTCTACGCGGCCAATCGCGCACGCGCTTTGCGCCGCGTATCTATCGGCAGTCACGGCGAAACGATGGGGCAACTGCTGCGGCCGGGCTTTCACTCGGGCACATTGCCTAAGACTTATTCCACGCTGCGTCGCGCCGCTCGCAAAGGCGAGAAGATCGACCGCGAGCACTCCGCCCATCGCAAGCACATCGTGCTGCATCACGTGGAAGTCGCCGTGCAGCGTTTTGTCGAGCGCGGCCTGATCAACCTGCTGGAAGCTTCCGGCTCGCTGCCGGTCAATAGCATCAAAGTCACTCACGTGCGCACCGGAACCAATCGCATTGATGTCGAGCTCACCTGGTCGGGCGCGCCGCACAATCCGGCCGTTTTGACTTGGGAAGACGACGGGCAAGAGCTGAGCGGTTCGGTCACGCAGGTGGGCTGGATCGCTTTGCTGCCAGAACAAGAGCGGTCGGCGTTTGCGACCGCGCTCACCGGGCTGTTTCAATACGCCGGCGTCGCCCAAGCGAGCGGACCGCTCCCCATTTTTGTGCGTCCGCCGATCGCCCGCGACCATTGGGTCAGCATTTGGACACCTGCCACGGGGCTCACCGGCTCCGACCCCCACTCGCTTTCGCGCGACGACCGCGCTTCGATGAAATCGGCATGACCTCTCTCGCTCGCCCGCCCCTTGCGGCGGTGGTTTTCGACCTGGATGGCACGCTCCTCGATACGCTGCGCGATATCGGCGACACCGGCAACCAGGTGCTCGACGAATTCGGACACGCGGCGCACCCGCTGGAGGACTATCGCCAGTTTGTCGGCGATGGTGTGAAGACGCTGATGGAGCGCATCTTTCCCGAGCCCGCCCGCGATCCGCAAACGATCGCGCGTGCGGTGGCGCGATTCGGCGAACTCTATCACGATCGCTGGCACGCCACGACGCAGCTTTATCCTGGCATTCGCACGCTGCTGACCGAACTGACCGCGCGCGGCGTGCCGATGACGGTACTCTCGAACAAGCCGCAGGCGTTCACCGAACTTTGCGTGCAGCACTTTCTCGCCGAGTGGCCATTCGCCATCGTCTATGGCATGCGCGAAGGCGTGCCGCGCAAGCCCGATCCCACGGCCGCCCTCGATCAAGCGGCGCGCTTGCAACTCGCTCCTGCCGCCTGCGCGTATGTCGGCGATAGCAGCGTCGACATGCGCACCGCCACCAGCGCCGGCATGCCTGCCTTCGGCGTCGCCTGGGGCTTTCGGTCAATCACCGAACTTCGCGCCCACGGCGCGCAAGCGATCCTGCATCATCCTTGCGATTTGCTGACGTATCTGTAGGCCGCTCGCTCCGCCGAGCGACGAATCTGGGCGTGGTTGATCCGCCGCGAGGGAAGAGGATTTCGCGATTGGCAGGCGGTCGTCGCGCAGCAGGCATTCTGCGATCGCTACTTCCGCGGAGCGAAAGGCGACAATCGCGGACACGCTGCTGCTTCCAGCGGCAATCGTCCCGTAGAGATTGTCCACTCGCGGAGCGAGTGGGCTACTTTAGCGCTTTGCCATTGCTGCGATCGAACTTATCCGGCGTGAACGTTTGCGGAACGGCATCGTCGGTGGTGCGTTGCCAGTCAGTCAGGCGCTGGCGCAGCTCTTTTAGCACCGCGGCATGCTTCGGATCGACCGCTAGATTGTGTAGCGAATGCGGATCGGCCTGCAGGTCATACAACTCTTCCTCGGGCGCTGGCGTGACGAAGCAGGCTTGCTGCGCTGGCAAGAGTTTGCCCTCGCCATGCAGCTTCTGCATCACCGCGAACGTCGGACTGCGGACCGCGTCGGCCGGAGGCATTTGCGGATACTGCGGCAGCCAGTTGCGAATGTAGAGATAACGCTCGGTGCGCACCGCGCGCTGGTGCGCCGAATAGTCGTGCCAATTGTGTTCGGCGAAGATCGCATCGCGATGCTTGCGCTCGGGGTCGCTCAGCAAGCCCGCGAAGCTTTGCCCGACGAACGTAGATGGCACTTTGATACCTGCGAGTTCCAAGAGCGTCGGCGCGATGTCGAGTGTGCTCACCAGGCTTGCGCTGACGCTGCCTGGCTTGATCTTAGCCGGCCAGCGCACGATGCAAGGCGTGTGAATGCCGCTGTCGTAAACGGTTGTTTTGCAGCGCGGGAACGGTCGGCCATTGTCGGCGATGAATAACACGACGGTGTTGTCGGCGACGCCTTGGCGATCGAGTTCGTCGAGCACCTGACCGACATAACCATCCAGGCGCGCGATCTCGTCATAGTACAGCGCCAGATCGGCGCGCACTTCCGGCGTGTCCGGCAAGAACGGCGGTACAGTCACATCTTGTGGCAAATGCGGCTTCGGAATCGCGCCTGCCTGATAGTCGCGATGTGCATCGAGCGACGCCAGCCACAAAAAGAACGGCTTGTCCTTAGGACGCTCGGCCAGCGTTTGCACCCATTGTTCGCAACCGCTGGGCTGCCCGGCGACGATCTTGTCGAACTTCGTCTTGGTCGGGTTGCCCAGGTGCCACTTGCCGGCGCACGCAACGTAATAGCCTTCGTCGCGCAGCGTCTCGGCCAGCGTGATTTGCTTCGCAGGCAACGGCTGATGCAGCTCGGCCGCGCCGGTCTGATGCGGATAGCGGCTGGTGATCAGGCTACAGCGGCTGGGGCTGCACGAACTGCACGTCTGAAACGCGCGCTCTAGCTTTAGCCCCGTCTTGGCCAGACGGTCAAGATTCGGCGTGCGCACACCGCGATCGCCATAGCAACCCAAATCGGGGCTAACGTCGTCAGCGATGATCAGCACAAAATTAGGGCGTTCGTCCGCATGCAGCGGCGCAGCCGCCAGCATCAACGACCAGGAAACCAACAGTAATACTGCCAGACGAATCATTGCGAATCTCCACGGGAAACGATGCCACGTCGATTGTCGACGCGCAGCGTAGAGATTGCAAAGGTGTGTTGGCGAGAACTGCAGGCAGGCTAGGGTGTCGAACAGCCTTCAAAGGCGGGAGGGAGCGGCTGTTGACGGCGGGAGTGACGGTCGTTTAGGTGCCTGGCGTGGCTTCGCTTGCGGGCTGTTCGTATTTTGCCGCCTCGCGTTTCAGCGCGTCGTAGATTTCCTGGCGATGCACAGGAATATCGGCCGGTGCTTGAATGCCAAGGCGAACCTTATCGCCGCGGACCTCGATCACCGTAATCACAATGTTCCCACCAATGACGATTCGTTCGTCACGCTTCCGAGAGAGTACCAGCATGGGGCATCCTTTGCTAAAAGGCCGGGTGGTGGCCTGTCCTCACGTGTCCGCGAGCATTGTATCGCGTCAAGGCCTAGGATTTGCCTGCCAATGCAAAAGGCATTGTCAAGGCGTGCCCCACTAGCAAGGGATTGTCGGTCAACCGCAATTCGAACGGCGTGTTGCAAGTGTGTTTTGGGAAATGGGTTAAGAACAGCCACTGCGGTCGCCCGGCGAACAGACGGGCGTCGTCCAGAGCAGCAAATTTCTTGAGAAAAATGCGCCGCTCGTCGGCTTTTCACTAGTGGACATGGGAATCTTAGATTCGCCCGTGATCTAAAAGCAGCGGAAAGAACTGTCCTTCCATCGCATGCCCGGCCGGAATGGGCGGCACGCCGCTCAGCAGTGCATCGTCGGAAGCCGAGCAAACGCCGTCGCGAAACGCGTTCACCACCACCGCCCGGCGAGGGCGATCGGTGCGGTTTTCGAACGAGCCGTGCACCAACAGCGGATGGTGAAACGAGCACTCGCCCGCCTTCAGTTCGATCGCCACCGGATGGTTGAACTGTTCCCACTGCTCGTCGCTCAGCACCTCGCGAATCGCCTCCATGTTGCCGGCCAGCCCGGTGATCGGCAGCAAGGTCCAGTTGTGACTGCCAGGCACATAGTGCAAACAGCCATTTTCGCGAGTGCTGTCGTCCAGCCCGATCCAGCACGTCAGATGCGCCATCGGCTTGGTGCGCGTCCAGTACGAGTAGTCCTGATGCCAGGCGACAACACCACCATGCTTGGCCGGCTTGCAAAACAGCTGATCGTGCCAGAACCGAACCGCGCCGCCGAGCAACTGGCTAGCCGCGACCGTAAACGCCGGGTGCCACAACACATCGTGAAACCCCGGCGTAATCCGCCACGCACCGAGCGCATGAAACAGCACCTTCTGCGGGTCCGGCGATTCGTTGGTGTGATACTCGTACCACAAGTCTTTGCCGTCGTGATCGGCCTTAAAGAGCGGTTCCAGCTCGCGCCGCAGCCAGGCGATTTGCTCGTCGCTTAAGATGCGCACGCCAGCCAGATAGCCGTGCTCGTGATAGAAGGCCACCTGCTCGTCGCTCAGCCGATAACGATCCCAATCGTCGCGCGTCTGTGGCCACTGCAGAAACTCGCTCATCGGTTCGTGATACGTCGAAAGGTAGGTAGCCATAGGTTTGTGATTCAAAAAGCACCAGGGAAAAATCGGCCACTGTCGCGATAATAGGATAGCCGCGGGGAGCAGGCCGGGTCTACAGCCTTCATGCCCGGAGTCTATCCGCGGCCTCATTACCTTTCCAATCGCCATGCATTGACAG
>JAEZGD010000239.1 GCA_023417165.1 Planctomycetota bacterium | reverse complement strand
AGTTTTGATTACCAGCGATGGCCGCTTTGCTCGCGACGTGCTGAAAGCCGACGCGACGCCGGTGCGCTGGTCCGTGATTGGAATTGCCGACGCATGAACTTAAGCGAGCACGAAATCGACTGGATCGTCGCCGAAGTCGTGCGCCGCTTGCAGAACCTGTGCGAGCCAACCTCGCCGCCGGTCGCCAAACCGATCGAAGCGAAGGTCATCACGCTCGACACCCTCAAGAAATTCAACCAACCCGAGATCGTCGTGTTGCCGCAGGCGGTGGTCACGCCAGCCGCTCGCGACGAGCTGAAGAAACGAAACATTCGACTGGTTCGCCATAGTGGGCCGGTCGCCAGCCAATCGCAACCGACGAACGCCAACGCCAAACTGCTGGCCGCCAATTTCGGAGCTGATTACCAGGCCAAAACGCTCGCGCAGTTGGTAACTGCGTGGGGCGCGAACTTGGAACAGCATCCCGCCACGGCGCTGCCGCAAGTGTTGGCCACGCACTCCGATCGCGTGGTGCGCGAGTCGGCCAAAGCGATTTGGTTTACCAGCCAACCGGCGCACGCCGTTTGCCTGGCGAATCGACATGCAGGCGTGTGGGCGGTAACGGCGAGCGACGAAGCCACGGCTTTGGCCGCGCTGCGCAGCGTGGCCGCCAACGTGCTGGTGATCGATCCGCAAGGAAAGAGTCAGTTCGCGTTACGCAAAATCATCGAGGCCTTTGCTAAGCCGAACTAGGCCGAAAACACCACCAAAGAAACAACATGCGCATCGCTCAGGTCATTGGCACCGTCACGCTGAATCGCTGTCACCCGACGTTTGTCGGCGCGCGGCTGCGGTTGTGCGTGCCGCTGACGAACAGCAACCTGGCCGAGGACGCGCCGCTGACCGCCGAAGAGCTGGTCGTGTGGGACGAGTTAGGCGCAGGCATTGGTTCCCGCATCGCGCTGAGCGAAGGAGCCGAAGCGGCGCAGCCGTTCCGCCCAGAGAACAAACCGGTCGACGCTTACAACGCGGCGATCTTGGACAGTATCGAAATACGTTTGCCATAACAGACCGACCACTGCCCCCTGCTATAGGGCCATTACTATGAACGTCCATAAGATCAAGCAAGACATCTGCGACATTGGTCGCCGCATCTATGCCAAGGGCTTTGCCGCGGCGAACGATGGCAATATCACCGTTCGCATCAGCGACAACGAAGTGCTGTGCACGCCGACGATGCACTGCAAAGGCTTCTTGAAGCCGGAAGATATCTGCACGATCGACATGACCGGCAAGCAACTGGCCGGCATCAAGAAGCGCTCCAGCGAAGCGCTGTTGCACCTGGAAATCTACAAGCAGCGCAAGGACGTGAAGAGCGTTGTGCACTGCCATCCGCCGCACGCCTGCGCGTTTGCGATCGCTCGCGAACCGATCCCGCAGTGCATCCTGCCTGAAGTCGAAGTCTTCTTGGGCGATGTGCCGATCACCAAGTACGAAACGCCGGGCGGCCAGGCGTTTGCCGATACGATCCTGCCGTTCGTCGACAAGACCAACGTGATCTTGCTAGCCAACCACGGCACCGTCAGCTATGGCGAGAACGTCGAGCGGGCCTATTGGTGGACCGAAATCCTCGACGCTTACTGCCGCATGCTGATCCTGTCGAAGCAGCTCGGCCGCGTCACCTACTTCAACGAAAGCCAAGAACGCGAACTGCTCGACCTGAAGCAGAAGTGGGGCTGGGCCGATCCGCGCAACACGCCGGAATACAAAGACTGCGATATCTGCGCGAACGACATCTTCCGCCACAGCTGGCAGGAAACGGGCGTCGAGCGCAAAGCCTTTGACGCCCCGCCTGCGATGAAGCCGGCCGCTGCGAAGGCTGCTGCCCCTGCCGCCGCTCCGGCGACCAATGGCGCGCTCGATCAAGAAGCCCTGATCAAGTTAATCACCGAGCGCGTCATGGAAGCGCTGAAGAAGTAAAAGGCAGAAGAGTCAAACGCCAAGTTCCAAGTGCCAAGCGGGCAAATGGAACTTCTGGCTTGGCACTTGGAAACTTGCAACTTGGCACTTTGACCCAACATTGGGATTCCCATGAAAGTAAGCATCATCGGCGGTGGCGGTCTGGTCGGTTCGTGCGCGGCATTCGCGCTGCAGTGCGGCGGGATCGTTAAGGAAATCGCGGTTCTCGACGTCAATGCTGACCTGGCGGGCGGCCAAGCGCTCGACCTGCTGCACGGCACGCCCAGCGTCGCCGACCAGGTGATTACCTCGGGCGGCTATGAACACATCCCGACGAGCGACATCGTTTGCATCACCGCGGGCCTGCGTCGCAAGCCGGACGAAAGCCGCCTCGATCTGATCAATCGCAATACCGACCTGTTCGTGTCGATTCTCGATCAGTGCATCAGCGCTGGCGTGAAGAAGGACGCCGTGGTGGTCGTGGTTTCGAACCCGGTCGACATCCTCACCTATGTCGCTGCCGATCGCCTGAACTTGCCGGCGAACCAGGTGATTGGACTGGGGACGCAACTCGATACGATTCGCTTCCGCGCTTTGATCGCTTCGTACCTGAAGGTCGCGCCGACGCAAGTCAACTCGCTGATCCTGGGCGAGCACGGCGACAGCATGGTGCCGATCTGGTCGAGCGCCGCGATCGGTGGCTTGCCGCTGGAAAAATGGCCGGGCTGGACGCTGAAGGCAGGCGAAGAGCTGTTCACCCGCACCAAAGGCAGCGGCGCGGAAGTCATCAAGAAGAAAGGCGGCGCTGGCTTCGCTGTCGGTATCGCGATTCGCGATGTGATTCACAGCATCGCTCTGGATCAGCGCCGCGTGCTACCGGTCAGCAGCGTGCAGAACGGTTGCTACGACATTCGCGATGTCGCACTGAGCGTGCCCACCATCGTTGGCCGCACCGGCGTGGTCGGTACGCACCAGATCGAACTGTGGCCGAAGGAAGTGCAGAACCTGCGTCGCAGCGGCCTCGTGCTGCGTCAAACGCTGGAACAAGTGCTCGGACGCATTGGGCGCAAAAAGTAGGAGGCCGCGGTGCGGAAATTCCAAATCCCAAGCACCAAAAGCTAAAAAGCACCAAATTCCAAACAAGGCCGAAATACAAAAAAGGCTCGAAACGGAAACTTCTCCGTTTCGAGCCTTTGTATTTTGGTCTTGGAATTTGTTTGGAATTTGGGATTTGGAACTTGGAATTTCCCCCTCTTACACTTGGCCGGCCGCCGGCACCACATACGGAGCGCGGTACTCGCGGGTCAGCATAGCGT
>JAEZGD010000194.1 GCA_023417165.1 Planctomycetota bacterium | reverse complement strand
GTGCTCTTCGGTGGCGGCGGAAACCGGACAACCCCATTCGGCTTTTCCTGCGGCGGCGTAACATTGGGCAATTCGATCGCTGCCACCAGCGACTGAAACACTTCGTCACCGCGCAGACGTGTAGTGATAATCTTTGGCAACTTGCGGCCCGCATCCTTCACGTCGCCATTGAGCGAGCGCTGATAGGCCTGGGTGTTGGCAATGAGGCGATAGACGCTTTTCACGTCAAACTGGTGCGCGACGAAATGTTGCGCCATCGCCTTGTGTACAGGCGGCATCACGTGATCGCCTAACTCGCCGATTTCGTCGACAGGTTCCGAAAAGCCGCGGCCCATCATGCGCGCCCAGGCACGGTTCACAAACGCCTTGGCGAAATACGGATTCTCGGCCGCCACCACCCATCGAGCGAGCTCGGCGCGGCGCGTCATGTCGCTGGCCCCCAGTTCGACCTTGGCCATTTCGAAGGCCATTGGGGTGAGCTGTTCCTTTTGCTTGGGAATCGCATGCTCGCCGGCCGCCTTGGCGACGACTTCGATGCCATCGGAATTGTTCTGTGCGACCTTCGCCTGCGAGCGGGCAAAGTAGGCCGCAAACTGGTGAAAGGTCTTTTGCGGCAAGTCGATGAACTTGTGATCGTGGCACTCGGCACACTGAATCTGCGTCGCCAGGAAGACACGCGTGGTTTCGGCCGCCAGGCGAGTTTTGTCCGCTTGATGGAAACCGACAAACGTCGCTTCGGGATGCTGGCCCACTTTGCCTTGGGCGGTCAGGATGCGGTAGCTGATTTCATCCCAGCCGCGATTGTGGTTGATTTGCTCGGTGAGCCAGGCTTTGAAGGGTTGATAGTTGAGAAACGTCAGTTCGGGTTCGGGCACCCGATAGCTGACCACATCGCTCCAATAGCTGGCCCAATTCTGGCCAAACTCTGGCGAGGCGAGCAGACGCTCGATCCGCTCCGCCCGTTTGTTAGCGGAAGTCTCGGCCAAAAACGCTTGCAGTTCGGCACGCGTCGGATTGCGACCGATCAGATCCAGCGAAACACGGCGCAAGAAGGTAGCGTCGTCAATGGGCTGCGCTTCAGTGAGTTCGGGAATCTCGCGTTGAAGCAGCTCGTCCAGTTGCCCTGGCGTGAGCGATGTGGCCGGCGCACTCGGCGCTGCTCGCACAAACAGCGGCGCAGGCTCCACAGGTGCAGGTTCTTTCTTCGCAGCGACCTTCGCCGGCTTTTCTTTCTGTGCCTGGGTGAATTGCTCTTCATTCAAGAGCGCCACAGCATCGGCAATCACGACGCCGGTGGTCTCTTTGGTGGAAAAGACAATCTTCGTTTCGCCGGCGGCAAAGCGATATTTGCCTACGACATGAAGTCCTAGCGGACCTTGCGGCGCAGATTGCTGATCAATGCGTAGCGTCTGCTCGCCTTCAGTCGTAGTGATCGTCACGGCTGCATTCTTCGCCCGATTACCGCCCGGCGTATGGCCCACGAGCAGCCGATACTCGCCTTCGCTCGGCACCTTCACCTTGAAAGTAGCCGTGTGCAATTCAGGGCCGGTGGCATGTTGATAGCCAACGCCGAAGAAGCCGGCGGTATGCGTCGAGGCCTTCCAGGTGCCGGTCAGTTCGGCCGCTGAGTCGTCAACGATGAGACTCGCCAACGGAGGCTTCGCATCTGCGGCTCCAAGCGAAGTGACCCACAAAGCGGCGACCATTCCAGCACAAGCGGCGAGCATTCGTCGTGGCACGCGACCTCCTTCTGGTGCATGCAGGTGTCAGCCACCTGCGACAGAACCTCGCCAGTTTATCGCCCCCCCGCTGGAATCGCAAACATTTGTTGATGCGTTCTTTGGCACCTTGGTTTTGCTGTACAGACCCGGGTGGGCTGATCATAATGAACGAATCAGGCATGGCGGTACAATGATGATGCGCAGCCTGTCCCCTTTATTGGGCGGCTGCCCCTGATCAGAGGAATATGCCATGACAGGCGACTTCAAATGGCTGGCGATGGTCGCGATTGCCGCAGCCCTAAGTGGTTGCAACCGAGCAGGTTCCGAACTGCCTCCCGAAATTGAAGCCAAAGCTAGAGAGACAATTCCGCGGCGTACCTATGCCATCAGCACGCCGACGGTTGGCGGACGTATCGAAGCGATGCGCGTGCCGGTGCTAGCTGCCAGTCCCCAGGTGTCTTTAAGAGCCGATCGCGATATGCCTGAGACCGCGGCCGATGCCCTGGCGAGGATTGGAGCCTCCGCGGTTCCTGAAGTCACCCGCATGCTCAACGATCCGCAGCCTGAGCAACGTATTCGTGCCGCAGGCATTCTGGCGAGGATCGGTCCCGATGCCCAACCAGCGGTGCCGGTGCTCATCACTCGTCTGCACGACCCCGACGAAGGCGTGCGCAAAGCAGCGGCTCACGCGCTAGGGCAAATGGGGCCGGCTGCGGCCGATGCTGTGCCTGCGCTGTTGGAAGCGGTCGCTCGCTAGCCATCACTTCGCATCTTGCTCGGCGTGCCATTCTTGCCAGACGCGCGCCTTGTCTTCCGCGCTCACCGGCAGCGGACTGGCGGTCGCCAATACGTCTTCGCCTGCCACTTGCGGCAAGGCGTTGAGCGCGGCCAAGCGGACCGAAGGCTGATCCTTGAGCGCTGCCACCAGCGCGGGCACAAACTCGGCTTTGCCGAGTTCGCCCATCGCCACAATCGCCAGGCGGCGTGTCGCCGTCGAGCGTGCGTGCAATAAACGCTCGAGGGCAGCGCTGCCGCGTCCATCGTTCCAGCGCGACAACGTCGTCGCCGCGGCCACCTGCAAGCCTGGGTCTTGATGATCGAGCAGTGCGTACAATGCCTCGCGCGAAGTCGGCGGCCCGCAGCGCCCCAAGGCCACCACGGCTGCTTTGACAATCACCGGATCACGATCGCCGGTTAGCCTGACGAGCGCTTCGGCCTGACGCTCGTCACCACACTTGGCCAGGTATTCGCACGCATGGCGGCGCACATCAACTTCGCGATGAGCCAGCGCCGCCAGCGCTAACTCGTGGGCAACGCCGCCGCGTGTTTGACTGACCGCGCGCAACATATCGGCCCAGACCAACGAGTCGCTTTCAGTGCGCGCGATGGCACTTAACTCATCGAGAGCCAAACGTGGCAGCGGCATTAACGTGGCCTCATGAGCCAACGTCCGCGCGGCGTTGCGGCGGCGCGTGACGTCCGGATCGCGCAAGCCTTCGATCGTGGCCATGGCCGGGCTCAAATGCGGCAACAATTCGTGGCGGGTCGTCGTGTGCAGTTCAAACT
>JAEZGD010000160.1 GCA_023417165.1 Planctomycetota bacterium | reverse complement strand
TCGTCGTCGCGAGCGCGAAGCGGTGAGCTTGGACACCTGCGAAGAGATGTCGGGCGGCGATGCTGCGCCGCTGGCTCAGTTGATGCACGAAGAGACCAAGGTATTGATCGCACGTGCGTGCGACCGCTTGCCGGTCAGCGTGCGCGAGGCGTTTTTATTGCGGACTCAAGAAGGGCTGAGCTTCGCGGAGATTGCCGCCGCCCTGGAAAGTACCGAAGAGACCGTTCGCTGGCGCGTGCATAAAGCACGGCAGCATTTGCTTAAAGAATTAAGCTCGCATTTGTCTGCGGGCCAGGCCAAACCGGCGACCCGATGAACTGCGCGGAATTACAAACCTGGATCCTCGATACCGAAACGCCGGAGCAGCCTCCGGCCGTCGTGGTCGAGCATCTGCGCGCATGCGGGCATTGTCGCCAATTGCAAACACAACTGCTGCAAGTTGAGCAGCAACTGGCATCGGCGCCGCTGTTGCCCATGCCTTCGCATCTGCGCTCGGCATTGATGAGTCAGATCGCCGAGACGCCGCAGACCTTGCCTGTCGGTCGCGTGGTTCCGGTCCAAGTCGCGCCGGTCAGCCCCATGGTCGCCATTCGTCCGCGCCGCGGCGGGCGACGCCGCTTCCCGCTCGAGCATGTGCTGGGTTATGCGATGGCGGCGGTAGCTTCGATCATGCTCGGCATGGGTATTGGCTATCGCATCTCCGAACAACTGCGCCCGCCCGCGGTGATCGTGCAAGTCTCGCCGCCACCTGTGGCACCAGCGCCGAACGTCGAGATCGCGAAGACGCCTGAAGCGCGGCCGACTCCGCCCGAGATCGTCGACGCTACTCCGCTGCCAACAATCGACTTGGCGCAAGAGACGACAGAACCGCCTGCGCCGGTGGTCGAACCGCAAGTTGTTTCGCCACCGCCTGCCATTGCGAATACGCCTCCACCTACGGTTCCGCAACCGGTGACGACGGCGCGACTGCTTAGCGACGATGAACTGCTGCGCAAGTTGGTGCAAGAGCACACCGAGACCGCGCTGGCCAAGACGCCGCAAGAGCGACTTGCGCAGGTTTCAGATCTGGCCGATTTGCTGTGGGGCCAGATCGTGAAAGAGGCTGAAGTGAATTCGCCCTCGACGGGCAACCTGGAATGGCTCGACGATACGTTGGCGGCGATTGTCGAAACCGACTTGCCGACGATCGCCCGGCAACTGCCGACGAAAGACGCCGACCAGGCAGCGGCCATGGCTTCGCGTTGGGAGGAGCGGTCACGCGAGGCGGAGCGGTTGTCGGTCAATGCGGCGTATAAAGCGCCGGAAGCGTTCGTGCAGTTAGCGAAGGCGTCGCAAGAAGGCTCGCGCCGCATGGTGTCGAAGGGCACGCTGGGCAAGCGGCGCGAAAGCGACGCCAGCGGGCTCATACCGTTGGTGGCCGAGCAAACCCAGTTTGGCGCGCGAAGATCACCCAGTCGATCGTGCTGAATGCTCGACCGCGCTGGCCGAAGGCTTAGCCCAGGAGATCATGGTCACGGCTTTGCGCGGCGATGAAAAGCACGCAGGACGGCTGGGCGAGCATTTTGGTCGGGTGCTGGAGCAAGGTGTCGCGGTGAATCTGCAACGCGTCGATAAAGAAAAGATCAATTACCAGCAAACACGTCGTTATCAGCAAGTACTGACTCGCGCGCAGCAAAGCGTCATCATGCTGAATCAAAGCGTCGAAGCAGCTCCGCCGGAAGCGCGCAAGGCCCTGGAAGCAGCGCTTGTCTCGGGAGGAATTGTAACTGCGCAGCAGCGACACGCGCCCGGTGCGCGACGCACCTGGCGCTGGATGCCAGGCTACATTCGGGTGTACGTCGTACCAGTGCCACGTTAGCATCATCGCATTGCCAAAACGCCTATAATGGATCAGCGTCGAACGGCATATAGCATGTCGTCGACCAAGGCGTTGTAAGGAAACCGCGATGAGTTGGTCGATTCGATTGGGCCGCGTGTTGGGCATCGATATCAAGGTCCACCTGACCTTCTTTCTGCTGCTCGCTTATATCGTCGCGATCAACTACTTGCAGTCGCGAGATTGGAACATCGCGATTCGCGAGTTGCTCTTTGTCACGATCGTCTTTGCAATCATTGTCATGCACGAGTACGGGCATGCGTTGATGGCGCGCCGCTTTGGCGTGCGTACGCAAGACATCACATTGCTGCCGATTGGCGGCGTGGCGCGATTGGAGCGCATCCCCGAGAACCCGCAGCAAGAGTTGGCGATTGCCATTGCGGGTCCAGCAGTCAATGTGGCGCTGGCTGTCCTGTGTTGGCTGATCATGGCGGCGCGCGGCGAAGAGCTGTCGCTGCAGGTCATCATCAATCCGTTCGCCGGCATCAGCCTGGCGCAGCGATTGCTGGCGATCAATATCTGGCTGGTGGTCTTCAATATGATTCCGGCTTTTCCGATGGATGGCGGTCGCGTCTTGCGGTCGCTATTGGCGATGGTGGTCGATCGTGTTCGCGCGACGCGCACCGCCGCGACGGTCGGACAGATGGTGGCATTAGCCTTTGGTTTCATCGGGCTGTTTGGCAACCCGATGCTGATCTTCATCGCCTTGTTTGTATGGATCGGTGCCGCGCAAGAGGCGAGCGATGTGGAGACGCGTTCGATTCTCAGCGGCATTCCGGTGCGCCTGGCAATGATTGCCGAGTTTCATGCGGTCGGGCCGCTCGATACATTGGCTGATGTGGCGCGACTGGTGCTCGCCGGTTTTCAGCAAGACTTTCCGGTGGTCGATGGCGGCAAGGTGGTGGGCATCTTGACCAGACGCGATCTGATGGAGGGCTTAGCCGCGAGCGGGCACGAAGCGCCCGTCCACAAGGCGATGCATACAGAGTTCGCCACCGCAATGCCCGGCGAGATGCTGACCGAGGTCTTCCCTCGTTTGCAAGCGGCGCGTTCGCACTCGTTGCCCGTGCTGGAAGACGGGCGATTGGTCGGCTTGCTGACCACGGAGAATGTCAGCGAGCTATTGATGATTCGCACCGCCATTCAGCAAGCGGCGCAGTCCTAGTCGAAGCGGCCAAGCTTCATGGCGTGCGACGCCCTGGCGAGTTCTTCGGCCGCGCGTGCGGCGCGGCTTTCTTCATGGGCCGGCGCGTGACGGGCACCTTCTTGCTGCTGTGATTGGGATTGTCCGCTTGCCCGATAAGTTCATAGAGGAAGCGGCTCGGCGTGCTATCGCGCGGCTTGCCCCACTTCATGCGAGTGAGCGCCATGGTCAAGGTCAAACGCTCCCGAGCGCGCGTCACGCCGACATAGCACAGGCGGCGTTCCTCGTCGATCGCTTCGCCTTCGACTTTGACGCTGCGATGATGCGGTAGCAAGCCTTCTTCCATGCCGACTAGGTACACCTGCGGATATTCTAACCCCTTGGCGCTGTGCATGGTTAGCATGGCCACAGCGTTGCGGGCAAGCTGCTTGTCTTTATCGTTCTTGCCGAATTCGCGGTCGCCGAGCGTCACTTCATCAAGGAAGCCGTACAACGTTGGCGACGCTTCTTGCTGGGTATAGTTGGCCATTGCGTTGACGACTTCTTCGACCGCGGCCAGGCGGGTTTGCTGTTCGTTGGCGTCGGGATACAGGCGTTGTAGTTCCGAGTTGTAGTTGATCTTGGCGATCATCTCGCGCAGAACATCGACCATCGGCTCGTGGAGCATG
>JAEZGD010000159.1 GCA_023417165.1 Planctomycetota bacterium | reverse complement strand
GCGCTCATCGGTGTCGACGCGCAGGTTCTTGACCTCGCTGTCGTCGCCCACCTTGACCACGTCTTCGGGGTTCTCGACCTTGTGGTCAGCCAGTTCCGAGATGTGGAGCAGGCCTTCCAAGCCGTCTTCCAGGCCGACGAAGACACCGAAGTTGGTGATCTTGGTGACCTTGCCGTTGACGATCTGGCCCGGCGAGTAACGACCTGGGATATCGGTCGCCCAGGGGTCGTTATCGAGCTGCTTCAGACCCAGCGCGATGCGGCGGCGTTCTTGATCGACCGACAGCACCTTGCAGGTAACCGACTGGCCCTTCTCGAGCATTTCGCTCGGGTGGCTAATCTTGCGCGTCCACGACATGTCGCTGACGTGCAACAGGCCGTCGATGCCTTCTTCCAACTCGATGAACGCACCGTAGTTGGTCAGGTTGCGAACCTTGCCGGTGACGGTCATTTCGACCGGATACTTGTCGGCGACCTTGGTCCACGGGTTTTCCTGGGTTTGCTTCATACCCAGCGAGAGCTGCTGCCCTTGCTTGTCGACGCCCAGGATCACAACGCTGATTTCGTCGCCAATTTGCACCAATTCGCTCGGGTGATTGATGCGCTTGGTCCACGACATTTCGCTGATGTGCACCAGGCCTACGATGCCCGGCTCGAGCTTGACGAACGCGCCGTAGCTCATCACGTTGACGACCTGACCCTTGTGGACGCTGTTGACCGGATAGGTCTCGATGACCTTGTCCCACGGGTTGTTTTGCTTCTGCTTCAGGCCGAGCGCGATCTTTTCCTTTTCGCGGTCGATGTGCAGAATCATCACCTCGATCTCTTGATCGATAGCGACCATCTCGCTGGGGTGGCCGATGCGCTCCCAGCTCATGTCGGTGATGTGCAGCAGGCCGTCGATACCGCCCAGGTCGACGAATGCGCCGAACTCGGCGATGTTCTTGACCACGCCCTTGCGGATCTGACCGACTTCCAGTTCGCGCAGCAGGTGCTCGCGGTCTTCCTGGCGTTGGCGTTCGATCAGCGAACGGCGGCTGACGACGATGTTGCGACGATCTTGATCGATCTTCAGCACTTCGCACTGCACGGTGCGGCCGATGTAATCGCCGATATCGGCGGGACGGCGGATATCCACCTGGCTGGCCGGCAAAAAGACGTTGATGCCGTTGACGTCGACCAGCAAACCACCCTTGATCTTGCGCGTAACCTGACCAGTGACGACAGCACCTTCGGTGATGCTCTTCATCGTCTCTTCCCAAGCCCGCTGCTTCTTGGCTTTGCGGTAGCTCAGGGCGACCATGCCGCCGTTGTCTTCGCCTTGTTCGTCTTCGAGATCTTCGACGAGGACTTCAATCTCTTGGCCGACTTCGGGCGGCGCTTCTTCCGGTTCCCATTCGTTGCGGGGAATCGTCCCTTCGGACTTGAAGCCGACGTCGATCATGACGAACTCGTCGTCGACGCGGATGATCTTGCCTTTCACAATCTTATTGACGTCGAACTCGGTTTCCCCTTCGATGGGAACCAGCCAGTTGCCCTCTTCCAACAAGGGGGCCGACAGGATGCTCTCGAGCTCGGGATCGTCTACCAGACTGCGAATCAGATTACGGTTAACCATGTCACTCACTTGTGCCCAACGCACGCCGGCAGCCACCGCGGCCGCTCCTGGGACCACGCGCGCTAAGCTGGGGTTAGGGGTACAGACGCACGAAAAAAGTATGCACAGCGCATACATCCTTCCGCATCGTCGAAACAGAATCAGGTATTCTAGGAAATTCCCTCTGTAGGGGCAATTGGAGTCCAAATTTACATACCTTTCCGCCAAAAGGGGTGGCGCAGGTAATTGGACGCTTACTGGTGGCTATTTGCCAGGGATTTTCGGTAGTTATTGCCTGCTGGAATATCAATGAACGCCATCCAACTCCAAAATGTCACCAAGCGATTCGGTCAGCGGACGATTCTGGACGGAATCACGCTACAGATCGCTAGCGGCGAGACGGTGGCGCTGATCGGACCCAGCGGCGGCGGTAAGTCGACGTTGTTGCGCTGCATCAATGGCCTGGCGACGTTTGATGCAGGCGAGATTCGCGTCGGACCCCATTTGCTGGCACCGCAGGGCAACGCTGCCGTGAATGCGCAAGTACGCCGCATGTTCGGCATGATCTTTCAAGACTTTCAGCTCTTTCCGCACCTCACGGCGCTCGAAAATGTGATGGAAGCGCCAGTCCAAGTCCTGGGCAAGTCCAAGGCCGACGCCCAGGCGACGGCGAGCGAACTGCTGGCGCGGGTGGGACTCGCTGAACGAGCGCAGCACTTGCCGAAGCAGCTCTCTGGCGGTCAGAAGCAACGCGTGGCGATTGCCAGAGCGCTGGCGATGGAACCGCGCGGTCTGCTATGCGATGAGATCACCAGCGCGCTTGATCCGGAACTAAAATGCGAAGTGCTCGATACGCTACTCGATCTGAAGCAGGCCGGGCTGACGCTGATTGTGGTCACCCACGAGATCGGCTTCGCTCGCCGGGCAGCCGACCGCGTCGCAGTCTTGGCCGATGGTCGCGTGATTGAATACGGCCCGCCCAGCGAAGTGCTCGAACGACCTCAAACGGAACGTACGCAACGTTTCTTACGGCAAGTGTTGGCGTAAGCCTGCCTTTACTAGCCCGACGCTGGCCAGCTGGGATGGGCTAAACATGACCTCGGCATGGTGCCGCGCGCAACCATTTAACACGACGCCAGCGCGCTTGCTTCGCGTTCGAACGGTACTAACGGCGACCAAAGGGCGCACGCATCCGTCTTCCCTCGCTCGCGCTTCGGGCTAGTAAGGGAACAGCAAGATGCGGTGCTTACGCCAAGTCGCGATCTTCAAAGAGGATCAGCGCCAGCAGCATGGCGATGCCGCTGTAGAGGAGCGTGTAAAGCAGCATCCACGCCAGGTAGTCGAGCGGCACGTTCGCGCCGCCAGCGATACCAGCCTGTATGTCGTAATACTCCAGCACCGGGAAGATGGTCGCGATCAACCTGCCAAAGAATCTCACGATCTCAAACTCGTTGGCTTTGGACTGCACCAAGAGCGGCGTTAAGTGCCCCAGCACATAGATCGAGAAGCTGATCACGAAGTTGGCCAGCATCGGCAAACGGGTGGAGACGGCGACGCTCAGTGCGGCCAAGACCGAAGTTTCCATGAACGACAGTGCGAGGCCTGGCACCACGCTTATCATCTCGCTGTGGTTCTGTTGCCAGGTTGGATCTTCCAGCGAGTTCTCGCGGGCGTCGTAGATCGGCTTATAGGCCACCACCGCCAAAAAGACGGTGCCGAAGATGACAAACATCACACCCACGGTCCACAGAATGCCCAGGTACTTGCCCAGGATAAAGTCGCGGCGCGTGAGGGGTTTGCTGAGCACGGTCAGCGCGGTGCGGCCTTCGACTTCTTCCGAAATCGAGTTGCTCGCGGCCCACACTGCCTGAATGATCGTGAACAGCATGATCAGCGTCAGGCCCGACATCTTCAGCATCTTGATGTCTTCGCCCAGCGTGTTGTACGGGATGAACTCGAAGAGCACGATCGCCGTCAGGCCGAGCGAAGTCAGGATAAAGAAGATCGGCTGCGCGGCTTCCGACTTGTACGTTGCCAGCGCGATGGCCGAGATGCGCGGCATGAAGGCGCGCTGTAACGCATAGAGGCCAAAGACCACCACCACCAGCAGCGCCGTCCAAACGATCGTGCCGACTTCAGGATACGCCAGTTGTGTCTTGGAAGTGATCTGCAACTCGGTCGGATCGCTGCCTAGGTTCTGAATGTAAAGCTGTTGGATCCGCTCCTCGGGAAACGGATTGTTGAATTGTTCGCCTTTGCGCCAGACCAGTTCCTCGTCGGGCTTGACGGTCAGCTTCACGGCCAAGCCTGGATCGTCCGGCGCGAAGGCCGAGACCGACAGCGGCTCGGTGGCGGTGAAGTGCAGCTCTTGCAGTTCGTTACGACGGAAGTCGACTGCGATCGCCTGGATCTTGGTTGGATCGTCTTCCGGCGGCGCGTCGATCTTGAAGGTTTCGGTGGCGGTGCCCAGGCTCGACCAGCGCATGAGCGAGTCGACCATCTCTCCGGGGCGACGCACCACTGCGGTTCCCACAATGCCAAACAGGGCGAGCGCCACCGTAATGGCAAAAATGGGTTGCAGCGGGCCTTCGGTCACGGTTTGGCGAATTTCGCCCAGGCGGCTAAACAGCGGTACGCCGCGCAGCAGCCAGGCAATGCCCGCGAGAATAAGAACGATGACCAGACCCAGTAGTGCGCCAACGCCGATCAGCCACAGCGGTGTCAACCAGTTGCTGACCCATAACGCACTGCCAAAGATATCGAACGACATGGATTAGAGCGCCGCGGAAGGCGTAGGTGTTCGTGGACGAAGAGCTTGCGAACGGTGAGTTTTACGGACGGTGCTAGCCAATGGTTCGCCAGCGTGGCTAGTGATGAATGCTAAAGCCAGCAAACTCACCGGTCACGGCACTTACATCCGTCAACTCCTGGCGGATATAGCTTCCCATGCGCTGGCGGATTTCGGCTAAAAAGGCTCCCAAAGCCGACGCGTTGCCTTCAGCGACGAGTAGCACGCGGCCGTCGGGAAGATTTTGCACAAATCCCGTCACATCATGGCCTTGCGCAATCGACGCCGTGGTATACCGAAAACCTACGCCCTGGACTCGCCCGGCGAAGTGAACGGTGCGGCGTTCGCGCTGCTTGGCCATATTGCCAGTATAAATAGCTGCGAGTCGTAACAGAAGCCGCGGTAAGATAAAGACTTCGCGATTGCGGCCCCCACCCAGCAGCCCAGGAACGATTGTAACGACCAGGCAAAGCAGACAGGGCCGCTTGTGGGGTTGCAGTTACTATCGTGGTGGTAGAGGCAGCGGCCCGGCTGAACTATGCTGATTGGTTTGTATAACTAACGTCAGAGCAAGCGGTTAAGTCGCGGTGATCGTGAGCGAATCTGTGCCCAAATCCGACCTGGCAGCGCCGCCTAACCGCGGTTGGTGGTGGGAAAGCGCCTTCCTGCTGCTGCTGTGCTATATCAAGGCCGGGTGGCCGCCGCCCGACGTTAACGAAGCCCATTACCTCGGCAAAGCGAAGCACTTTTGGGATCCAACCTGGGCCGCAGGTGACTTCTTCCTGCAGTCGGCCGATGCTCATGCGCCGTTTTATTTCGCGTTTGGCTGGGTGACGCTGCTGGTTAGCCTGCCGGCGACCGCCTGGATCGGAAGGCTGCTGATTTGGGGCCTGATCTCCCTCGCCTGGCAGCGACTGAGCTGGGCCCTGGTGCCAGTCCGCTTTGCGGCGGTGATTTCGGGCGCGCTGATGATCGTGCTGTCCCAAGTCGGGCACATGGCAGGCGAATGGATCATCGGCGGCGTTGAGGCCAAGGGCTTTGCGTTCGCGTTGGTCTTTTGGGGCCTGGAACGCATGGTCCGCAATCGCTGGAACGCGACCTTTGTGCTGTTCGGCGGCGCTGCGGCTTTTCACGTCCTCGTAGGCGGCTGGGCGGTGGTGGCCGCGGGAATTGCTTGGCTGGCGATGGGATCGCAGCGGCCTGCGCTCGTCCGTTTGTTACCAGGACTGGCAGGCGGATTTGCGTTGTCGCTATTGGGGTTGGTGCCGGCCATTCTGCTGAGCCGCGGAGTCGACCCCGCTACTTTGCAGGAAGCGAACTACATCTATGTCTTTGAGCGACTGCCGCACCACTTGGTGTTTCATCAATTCCCGCACGCATGGATCGCCCGGCATGCGGCGCTGGTGCTGGTGTTCTTTGGCTTAGCGTTCCTTGCGCTACGAACCGATCGCGCGCGACTGGATGTGCGTCGCTTGCTGGGATTTGTGGGCGGCGCGGTCGGCATTGCGATTGTCGGCATTATCATCGATCAATCGACGCTCTATCACGATACGATCGCGGCGCGGCTGCTGCGGTTCTATTGGTATCGCCCGGCCGACGCGATGGTGCCCTGCGGCGTGGCCCTGTTGTTGCCGCTGGTGATCGAGCAGCAACGCTCGCGTCGTCCGCAGTTGGCGGCCTGGGCGTCAGTAGGCGTGTTGTTGCTCGCCTTTGGTCCGCTGCTGGCGTGGAACTTTCAGCGGCAACAGCATCCGCTGCCCGGCGCGACATTACAAACCGCACAACAAGGCGAGCAGCCGCTGACAATGGCCGAAGCCGAAGCGCGGCACGCCGATTGGGTGGCGACTGGTCGTTGGATTGCCGAGAATACGCCGCGCGACGCCATCTTTTTGACGCCGCGCAATCAGCAAACCTTCAAGTGGTATGCCCAGCGCGCCGAAGTGGTGGCGGTGAAAGATATTCCGCAAGATGCGCGAGGGATTGTCGATTGGCGCAAGCGGCTTAATGATGTGTTTGCGTACCCGGTGAATCGGTTTGGGTATGCGGCGCTCAGCGACGAACAAATGGCGGCGCTCGCGAACCGATACGGCGCCAGTTTTGTCATACTCGATAATTCACCGCGCATGCCGCCGTGGAAAAAAGTCTATCCGCTGCTGGATGAGACGAACGACACGTACGCTGTTTACGAAGTACCGCGTTGATGTCACTGCCTGCTGCCGAACTTGCCACCGCTTTGCAGGATTGTCTGCGGCAGCCCTTGCCGGGGGCCGAGGCTATGTTGCCGTGGTCGCCGCAATTGGCTTACGGACGGCACTTCTCGCCGCCGCCGCACAACGCCCGGCATTCGGCCGTGGCGGTGCTGATCTATCCGCAAGCCGACGAGTGGTGCGTGCCGCTCACGCTTCGTCCAGCCACGCTCAGTCATCACGCTAGCCAGGTCAGTCTGCCTGGCGGTTCGCTCGAAGCCAGCGAAACGCCCGAGGCCGGCGCGTGGCGTGAGCTCGAAGAAGAACTGGGCATCCATCGCGACGCCCTCGAACCACTCGGCCGACTCACACCGCTCTATATCTTTGCGAGCAATTTCTACGTCGTTCCCTGCGTGGCGCTCGCTCGCCAGGCGCCGACGTTTCGCCCCAGTCCCGACGAAGTCGAAGCGGTGTTGCAACTACCGCTGGCGTCGTCGCTGCTTTCGGAACCGCGCGACAGCATGTGGGTCGAGCGGGGCGGACTGCGCTTTCGCGCGCCCTGCTGCCAAGTTGCCGGGCAGCGCTTGTGGGGCGCGTCGGCCATGATTCTGGCCGAGCTCGCCGCCGTCTACCGTACCGCGCTCGCGGGCTGAGCAAGCACGAGCGCCAGCCATGGCGTTTACTGCTTTGCCACTCGCGGGCGAAATTCTTCCGGCCTACCCCGCGCGGCCCCCTTATTCGTATATTGAATGCTTCGCATCTCGCACACAGGTAACTAGCAATGGTACGTGTTGGAATTTTGGGCGCGACCGGCTACACGGCTCTCGAACTGATCAAGTTGCTACTGCGGCATCCCGAGGCGGAAATCGTGGTTTGCACCAGTCGGCAGGAAGGCAGCCCGCACATCGGCGCGGTGCATCCTTCGCTGATTGGCCGCCTGGATGTCCGACTCGAAGACCTCGGCCCAGTGGCGGTGGCGGCGCGAGCTCAATGCGTGTTCAGTTGCTTGCCGCACTGCGCTTCGGCCCAGATCACGCCCCAACTGCTGGCCGCCGGCACGCGCGTGATCGACTTCAGCGCCGACTATCGCCTGGACGATGCCGAAACCTACACCGCGTGGTATGGCGAAAAGCATCCCGACGCCGAACGCCTCGGCAAAGTGGTCTATGGCTTGCCGGAGTTGTTCGGCGATCAGATTCCCGAGGCGCAACTGGTTGCGAATCCTGGCTGCTATCCCACGACGGCCATCCTCGCACTCGCGCCGTTCATCAAAGCGGGCCTCGTCGACACGCAAACGTTGATCGTCGATAGCAAGAGCGGCGTGAGCGGCGCGGGACGCACGCCGAAGCTCACCACGCTGTACCCCGAATGCAACGAAAGCATCTCGGCTTATAGCGTCGGTCGCCATCGTCACACGCCAGAGATCGAACAAATCTTGGGCCGCGCGACCGGCCAAAAGGTCAACACGATCTTTACGCCGCATTTGGTGCCCATGGATCGCGGCATCCTCTCGACTATCTATGCGCAGCCGACGCGCGAACTGAAAGAAGACGAACTGCTGCCGATCCTGCGCGAGTTTTACGCTGGCGAGCCGTTCGTGCGCGTCGTCGAGCACTTGCCCGCGACGAAGGATGTCAGCGGCACGAACTTCTGCGACATCACCGCGCGGATGGTCCGCGGCAAGCTGGTGCTGATTAGCTGCATCGATAACCTCATCAAGGGCGCGAGCGGCGCAGCGGTGCAGAACTTCAATCTCATGCACGGCTTTGCCGAAACGACCGCGTTGTATTAGTCACTTGCTTTTGCAGATGGGTTCGGAAACCCGTTCTACTGTTCACTGCCCACTAACCACTGCCAACTGCCCCCAATGCACATTCCTCGCGGTTTTAAGTTCGCCGGCGTTCATGCTGGCATCAAGCGCAATCCGGCCAAGGAAGACGTGACGCTGATTGTCGCGGACCAGCCGGCCGTGGCTGCGGGCGTCTATACGCAAAACCTGGTCTATGCCGCGCCGGTTGCTTACGACCGCGAGCGCACGCCTTCGGATCAGATTCGCTGCGTGGTGGTCAACAGCGGCAATGCCAACGCTTGTACTGGCGAGCGCGGCTTGAACGACGCGCGCGAGATGGCTCGCCTCGCCGCTGCCACATGTGGGGCGAATGCCGATCAGGCACTCGTTATGTCGACCGGCATCATCGGCGAGTTTCTGCCAATGGAAAAGATCGCCGCAGGCATCACCGCGTGCGCCGGCAAATTGGCCGACGATGAAGCGGCTTACCAATCGGCCGCGCGTGGTATTCTCACGACTGATAAAGGTGTGAAAGCCGTCTCGCGATCCGTCCAAGTCGCGGGGCAAGAGATTCGTTTGGCTGGCATGGCCAAAGGCGCAGGCATGATTGGCCCGCGGATGGCGACGCTGCTCGGCGTGCTGCTGACCGATGCGAACCTGACAGTCGCTGACGCCCAATCGGCGCTCAGCGACGCCATTGCCGACAGCTTTAACTGCATCAGCGTTGAAGGGCACATGAGCACCAACGACACCGTGCTGCTGCTCGCCAGCGGCGCTGCTGGCGGCGCGCCGCTCGCTGGCGCGGATCTGGAAGCATTCCGCAAAGCACTTAAAGAAACCGCCATCGAACTCGCCAAGATGATCCCCGACGACGGCGAAGGGGCCACGCACTTGATGGTCATCGACGTCGTCGGCGCTAAGACGCGCGACGACGCGCATCGCATCGCGCAAACCATCGCGGACAGCGCGCTCGTGAAGACCGCCATTCATGGCGGCGATCCCAACTGGGGCCGCATCGTCTCGGCGGCTGGCTATGCTGGCGTTCCGTTCAACCCCGCCGGCGTGGGCCTGACGGTCAACGACTATCCGCTATACGCCAACGGTGCTCCGGTCAAGTTCGACGCCGCCACCGTCAGCCAGTCGATGCAAAGCAACCGCGAAACCCACATCGTGCTGAGCCTCAGCGAAGGGGACGCGAAGGTCCGTTTCTGGTCGAGCGACCTGACCGTCGAATACGTGAAGTTCAACGCCGACTATCACACTTGATCGCGCGGTCATCCCGAGCGGGGGGCGTGAGCCCCCTGAATCCGGCCAGCGCTCTTGCGCAAGCGACTTATGAACTGGTCGCCGCAATCAGCCAGCTGACGCTGGCCGCTCAGGCAAGAGTGAGCTACTCCGCTGCCACTTCCTTCGCGCCGATGATCTTCACTTGCGACGAGAGGAAGTATGGCACGTCGAGGTCTTTGAACTCCAGTTCGCCGAACAATGCGGCGTAGCCACTTTCGGGAACGGGAATCGCGTGCTGCATTTCGTGGTCGCCATTGGTGGACAGTTCCACGGCACTCCACTTGGCTTCGCGAAAGTCCTTGGTGGGGCTGGTGGCGATCCACGCTCGGGCGGAAGCGGGCTTGCGATCGGCCGATAACGAGAGCGACAGCTTGTCGTCGGCTTGCTGGTGTTTCCAGGTTAGCTTCGGCAGTGTTTTGCCGGCGATTTGCTGTTGCTGCAAAGCATGAATCGCGCCGATCAGCCGCGGCAAGTCTTTCAAGCCGTGGCCGTTGTTGGGGACGTAAAGTACGTGCTTCTGGCCTTCGAGTTCGTTCCAGTACAAGTTAAGCGCGTCGAGCGGCCAGTAGCGATCGTTCGTTCCGAGGATGACGACCTTGGGCTGCGTGATCCGATCGCGATAGTGATACGGATCGACGATCTCGGCCAGCTTTTGCCCGCGCGGCGTTTCGAGCGCGCGATCGAGTCCGCGCTCTTTGTAGTCGTTGACTTCGTCCGAGACCTCGCCAAAGGTGTCGCGCTGATGCTTCATCTGCGGCCCCATGTTCAGCACGTCGATGACCATCGGCGCAATCGCGACTGCGCGCGGATCAACAGCGCCGGTCAGCCAAGTGGTCCAGCCGCGCTTTGATGCGCCCGCGACGGTGAAGGTATCGATCGGCAGATTCCACTTCTCGCGGGTGAAGGCTTGCGTCGCGTCCATGCCGCGGACCGCGCTCTTGACCATCGGCAGCAGCAGCGGCCAATCGGTCTCACCGGTGCGCAGGTAGTTTTCAAACGTCAGCGCGATGATCTGGTCTTCGACCTTGCCGTCGAAGATCGGTTGCTGCGGCACTTGCAACAGAATCGCCACTGGTGTTTTCAGATTCTCGGCCACCAGCGCCAGCGTGCGCGCTTCGCCAGGCAGTTTGTCGTCGGTAGGAGGCGCGGCCAGATCGTCCTGCCAGCGTCCGCCGCCAATGAACAGCAACGCGTGCTTGGCGTCGGGCGCGGCCGATTTCGGACGCAGAATAAACAGCTGATGCTTCCAGACAATGTCGCGCCACGTCTGGGAAGTGAGCGTCAGTTCGGCGAATTGCGTCCCGGCGACGCTCCCTTCGCGACGCAACTTCCAGCCATAGCTGGCGTCCGGCTTGGCGACGTAATCGGCCAGCGGACCGGTCAAGGCGTCTTTCGCTTCCAGTCCCGCCGGCGCGACCAACAGGCTGCCCCACACGAAAAAAATCGCCAATAAGTAACGCAACGGAAGGCTCCTGCTGGGGGACCGGAAAAGGCGCTGGAAAAGTACGCTCAGTATATCTACCCCGGTTTCGGCAGGCGAGTTTCAGACGGCCGCGCGGCTGTGTTATGTTATCTTCGCTGTACCGCCCCACGAG
>JAEZGD010000122.1 GCA_023417165.1 Planctomycetota bacterium | reverse complement strand
TGTCCATGGTTTGCAGGTGCTCGATCAATTCGTCATCGAGTTCCTTCGGCAGCTTGTAAAGCGCACCGAGCGCCGCATTGGGCCATTCGGCTCCCTTGGCGATCACCAGCCGAGCCTCTTCTTCGGTGAGGTTCTTGGCGAAATCGCGCGCGACGTTTTGCGCGTATTGCGCGTACGCCTGGCCGGCTTCGTGCTTTTGCGCCGCTTCATAGAACTGCAACAGCTTGAATTTCTGCTCGGCAGTCCAACCCGATTCGATGAATCGCAAGTGCAGCGCCAGATGCAGCTTCTCGACGTTGTCGACATCCGATTCGAGATAGGCCAGGTAACGATCGATAATGTTGTCGGCTTGCAGGAAGGCCAGCAGTCGCACCAATTCGCGATTGATGGTCGGATTGCCCGCGGGGAATTCTTCGGAAAGTTGCTGCTTCACATCGGCCAGATCATCGGGCTTCAGTTCGCCCCGAATGATCGCCACTTGCATGACGCGCAGCATGTCGACGAAGTCTTGGTCGGAGACGAAATCCTGCATCGTCACACGCATGGTTTCGATCACAGCGGCCGCATGCTCTGGCGAAGCATGTGCCGTGGCCAGCGCCAAACCGCCGTGCACCAGCACGCGGTGGCTGTCGGTTTCCAGCACTTTGTCCTTCCACTCGTCGACCGGCAGCGTCTCGAGCAGTCGGCGGGCCGACCAGGCGAGCGCGCGATCGTCGGTTTCGAGCAGTTTGAGCAGGTCATCAACCGGAGGCGTTTGCCCGGCGCGGACGAGCGCTTCGCACGCTTTGCGGCGCACGTTGGCATCAACATCGCCTAGCAATTCGATCAGGCGTTCTTGCGTGGATTCGTCAGGATGCAAGCCCATCAAGTCGGCCGCTTTAGCGCGGACTTGCTCGCTCTTTTCCTCGGAGAGCTTGATCAGCAGTTCGGCCGAAGGCTCGGGACCGAACAGGTGCATCAAGTCCATAGCGCGCGTGCGATACTGGGGGGGATTGGCATTGCTGATCGCCACGCCAATCAAACTTGGATCCCACTGATCGCCCAGCGAGCGCTTGATGCTGGCGATCTTTTGGCGAGCATAGGCACTGTGAATTTGCGGTTGCCGAATGGCAGCGCCAATGCCGTTACCGATATCAGTGACCGACGCCGGTACCTGACCTTGCCAACGCACGCGATAGACGCCGCCGCTGGTACCGCGACCGCCAGTAATAAAGTACAGCCAGCCATCGGGACCGACGTCCACATCGGTGACGTTCAGTGGTCGCCCGGCGAGAAAAACTTCGCTTTGTGCGGTATAAGTCGCGCCTTGGCGTTTGGTCTTCACGCACAGGATGCGGCCTTCGGACCAGTCGGCCAGGAACATCGCACCGTGATACCGCATCGGGAACTTGAAGTGATCGTAGACGACGCCGCCGGTGGGCGAGCCGCGTCCCGTTTCGCCAATCGCAGGCAGCGCGTCGACGAAGTAGTCAGGCCACCACGACCAACCGCTGCGCCAGCCAAATTCGCCGCCTGGCAGCACGTGGAAGACTTGCGTGGGGCGGAACCAAGGCGTGCCGCTGTCGGTTTCCATGTCCGATTCATGGAAGAACAGCTCGCCATCGTGGTTGAAGAACAGATCGTACGAGTTGCGAATGCCAGCCGCGAACGTTTGCACGACCGTGCCCTCGGTATCGGTCCGCAGGATCACGCCGCCGGGCGCTTTGACGCCCACCGCGTGTCCACCGGGATCTTCATAACGCGGGACGAGATCGCCTTCGTAGGTGTTTTTGTGGGGGCTGGCTGGATCAACTTCGCCTTGCGCACCGGAGTGATTGCCAACGATGACATAGAGCAGGCCGTCGGGGCCGAGCGTCAGGCCGTGCGGACCGTGCTCGCCCATCGCACCTTTGAACTTCAGCAAGGTTTTGACTTCGTCGAGCGTGCCATCACGATCGGTATCGCCGAGACGATACAAAGCGGGGCCATCGGGGCCTTCCGCCGTGACAAACACTTTGCCGTTCAGCGCCAGGATGCCTTGGACATTCTTGACCTGATCGCAATAGACGCGCACGGCGTCGGGCAGGCCGTCGTTCTGGCTGTCATAAATGAGCAGCAGCGGGCCCCCTTCACGCGAGGCGATAATGTCGCCGAACTCGTTGAAGGCCATCGCAATCAGCGAGCCGGTGTCATCGGGATCAATCACGCGCTCGACGGCGAATTCGTCGCTGATGGTGAAGCGCTCGGCTTTGTGACGATCCTGGCTGGCGACGCCTTCTTCGATATCCCACGGCGCAGTATCGCCTAGGCGGCCAAAGACCTGCGCGCGAGCCCAGCGGTTGTCGTTATACGAAGTGGAATTCCACAGCGGCAGCGCCGTGAGGTTGACGTTCCAGGTGTCGTCGGTCGAGAAGCTGTACCACTTGTCGTCCTGCTGCACGAGCACGCGCGCCACCAGGGCGGCGGTCTTGCCGGTGCGATTCGTAGCCTTCACCGCGATGGTATTGCGACCGCGAATCAAAAAACGCGAGACATCGTATTCGTAGAGATTGCGAGACGAATCGCCGGTGCCAACGCGCCGGCCGTTGATGAACAGCTCATAGACGTCATCGGCAGTGATGGTGACCTGGCCCGCCGTCGGTGCACGCAAGGTGAAAGTCTTGCGGAAGTAGGCGCTGCCCTGCGGTACCTCGTCCTTGGCGTGCTGCGGCGACCAAATCCACTGCGCTTCTTGCGCAAAAGCGGCGCTGCCTAACATGCTCAGCACGAGCCAGGCTAACACGCCGCCACAAAACCAAACGAGCCACAAGCGCAGCTCGCGCGCTCCGTGCCGGGCGTTCATCAGTCGTTGTTCGCCGTCCATAGCGACCTCGCGGAGAAAAGAGCAGCCGCACTCGCCAACAGGTCCATGCCTTCCCTAGTAAGCGCGCCGATTGCGGACTTTACCAACCGCCCCCAGTTTGGGACAACAGCAGTTTCGGGGGACTCGCCGTCCTTCTCACACCGCCGATTATTTTGCTAGCACCGATGGCTGATCCGCTCGCCTGGCTGACTGACGAATTGCACGCTTGGGAGGCACGCGGACTGCGCCGGCGTTTGCACGAGCGCAGTGGCCCACAACTCGGCAGCCAGGTGATCTTTGAGGGGCGCGTGTATGTGAATTTTGGCTCGAACGACTACCTCGGTCTGGCGGCAGCGCCGGAGCTGACCGCAGCGGTCGAGCAGCAGTTGCAAGCTCTCGGCTGGGGTGCAGGCGCCAGTCCGCTCGTCACAGGCCGCGGTACGCTGCATGCACAGCTAGAACGCGAGCTCGCGCGGTTCGAAGGGACGGAAGCGGCGCTCCTGTTTCCGACCGGTTACGCCGCTAACGTCGGTGCGATCACTGCCTTGGTCGGGCGCGAAGACGCGATCTTTAGCGATGCCAAAAATCACGCCAGCATCATCGATGGCTGTCGCTTGAGCGGCGCGCGACTGGTTGTCTATCCGCATAACGATGTCGACGCGCTGGCGCAGTTGCTGAACGACCACGCCGCCAGCGCGCGGCGGCGCCTGATCGCCACCGACAGCCTCTTCAGCATGGATGGCGATCTGGCTTCGCTCTCGACGCTCGCACAACTCGCCGCGCAACACGATGCGATGCTGCTCGTGGACGAAGCGCACGCGACGGGCGTCTTCGGCGCTGCAGGGCGCGGAGTGAGTGAGTCGCAAGACTGCGAAGCGGGCGTGCATATCCGCGTCGGTACGCTCAGCAAGGCGCTCGGTTCGCATGGTGGCTTTGTGGCGGGTTCGCAAACACTGATCGATTGGCTGGCGAACCGTGCGCGGCCGTATGTCTTCTCGACCGCTGCGCCCGAGGCGCTGGCGGCGGCGGGACTCGCGGCGCTTTTCATTGTGCGCGAGCAACCGCAGCGCCGCACGAAACTTCTACAAAATGCTGCCGAATTACGCGAGAAACTGCGAGCTCGCGGCCTGAACGTCGGCGCTTCGCAAAGCCAGATCATTCCCGTGATCCTCGGCGATCCCGAGCGCACCATGCAAGCGTCGCTGCAACTGCGCGAGCAAGGTTTGTGGGTGCCAGGCATTCGGCCCCCTTCGGTTCCGCCGGGCGAATCGCTGTTGCGCATCAGCCTCACCGCGGCCCACACACCGGAGATGATCGAGCGGTTGATCGAGGGACTAAGCGGATTGAAATGACGAATGACCAATGTCAGAAGCCTTGGCGTTCATTCATTGGTCATTCGTACTTCGTCATTCCGTCATTCTCTAGTACCCGTACTTCACCGGGCGAGTCTTGAACGAGTGCCAGTGGATCTCGGCGCCCAAGCTGAGCGACAGGTTGCTCATGGCGTTGATGTTTTCGTGCCCGAGGATGATGGTGTCGGTCAGTTCGCCACGCACGGTCAGCCATGGCTTCCAGTGGTATTTGCAACCGATCGACAGCGGCAGGTCGACGACCCACTCGCTGGCTTCAAGGCCATTTGGCTCGGGAAACTTGAACTGCGCCGCTCCCAAGCCAATCGACCAGAAGGGACGCAAACGTGTATCGCCCCACGGATAGTGCAACACGTTCAGGTCCAGAAACCAGTTGTGCGCGGTGCCGCGAAGGTGCGGAAAGTGCTCGTAGGTCAGATTGGGACTGAAGAACGCACTGCGCGCTTCCCAGCCCCAGTGTGGCGCGAAGTCATTGCCAAAGCGGACGCCACCGAACCAGTCGGTCCCCTGATCAATGCCGTCGGTCAGGCCGTCGCCATCCATCTTGCCGACGAAAAAACCAGCATGCCACGGCCGGCGCAGGAAGTAGGTGTCTTCGACCAGATCGCCAGGCCGCCACAATTGCTCCCAGGCATCGGGATGCGGCAGTGTCCATTGCGGCAACCACGTCGGCTCGGGCATTTCGAGCGGCGGCGCTTCCGGCGTTATCAGCGGCGCATCGGGCGGAATATCGATCGCGCCGAGTGACTCTGGCGGTTCGCCGCAAGCGGCGCGCAGCATCAGCCCAGCCAGTAGCAGAGCCAAGATGCAAGCGCGTAGCGACATCGAGCGCCATTCCCATCGCAGTAACAGCCGAGAGGCAAGAAGAGGGCGGGATTATGGAAAGCCCCCACTGCGGCGTCAATGGAACTTCCTGCTTTCACATCCGCGACGCTAGCGGCGGCGGCTTGCCTAGCTTCTCTGGTCGGCGAAGGCAAAGTGGCATACGCTGAAAGAGTTGTTGTCCCGCACTGTTACTGTCGAGCCGTTTGTGGCCACCACGCTGATCAAACCAGAATTCACCGCATCACCTTCGGCGGCCAAGCCTGCCGCGCGCCTCTGGTATCGCACCACCTGGTTCTTGGCGCTGGCGAGCAGCCTGGCGCTGTGGTTGCCGCTGTCGCCATGGAATGTGTCGGCGCTGGCGTGGTTAGCGCCGCTCGGCTGGTTGCTACTGATTCGCGAAGAAAAACTGTCAGGCAAGTGGCCGTATGCGGTCTTGTACCTGGCGGGGCTGGTGCATTGGCTGCTGGTGATGGAAGGGATTCGCCGCGCGTATTGGGCGTTGTACTTCGGTTGGTTTGCGCTCGCGGCTTATCTGGCGATTTACTTGCTACTGTTCGTCGGCTTGTCGCGCGTCGCGGTGCATCGCTTGAAGGTGCCGCTCTGCCTGGCAGCGCCGACGATTTGGGTGGCTTTGGAACTGGTGCGCGGCTATGCGGTCACCGGCTTTTCGATGGGCCTGCTCGGTCACACGCAAGCCGACCTGGCGCCGCTGATTCAAATCTCGGATCTGGGCGGCGCGTATGCAGTCAGCTTTGTGGTGATGTTTGTGGCGGCCTGCGTGGCGCAAGTTTATCCGTGGTGGTTCGGTCGTTGGCAGCGTTGGCCGGCGTTCGCGCTCGCGGCAATGCTGGTCGCTGTGTTTGGCTATGGCTACGCGCGGCTGAGCGCGGTCGATGCAGCGCAGCAGCAAGATGCCGAGCCCTTGCGCATCACGCTGCTGCAAAACTCGGTCGATACGATCTTTGGCGTGCCGATGGAGCGCCATGCAGAAACGTATCGCTTGTATCAAACGCAAGCCGAAGATGCCGCCAAGACGACCCCCAACACGCAGTTGATGGTGTGGCCCGAATCGGTCTTTACGTCGCTGTATCCCGATTATGTGATTGAACCCGATGTCGCGCCGCCTGCGGGCAGCGAGTGGCCGCGGGAGGAGTTCGCGCGGTACCTCGCGGCCAAGCAAGCAGAGTTCGCCGCGCATGTCAGAACCTCCACGCAGCGCATTCATCGTCGCGGCGGAAGCGAGAGTCACATCCCGCAGATCGTCGGCACGCTGACGTATCACTTTCACGCCGATCGCATCGAGCAGTACAACTCGGCCTTGCTGTTGTCGCCGCAAGGCGAAGTGCTCGGCCGCTATGGCAAGATGCACCTGGTGATGTTCGGCGAGTACATTCCGCTTGGCGAGACCTTCCCGTGGATCTACCAGTGGACGCCAATGGGAGGCGGCTTGTCGCGCGGCAAAGATGCGGCCGTCTTCGAAGTCGCAGGGCGGAAGCTGTCGCCCAGCATTTGCTTTGAAAGCACCGTCCCGCACCTGATTCGCCGCCAGATCCGCGAACTCGAAGCGGACGGCACGACGCCTGACATGCTAGTCAGCGTCACCAACGATGGTTGGTTCTGGGGCTCAGGCGTGCTCGACCTGCATTACAAGTGTGCGATCTTTCGCGCGGTCGAACATCGCAAGCCGATGCTAGTCGCCGCCAATACGGGCTTCTCGACCGCCGTCGATTCCGCCGGGCGTGTGCTGGAAGTGGGTCCGCGTCGCGAAGTGGAGACACTGCAAGTCGCCGTGCCGGTGAGCGGCCTGGCTTCGTTCTATACCCGCTTTGGCGACGTGTTCGCCACCGCTTGCCTGGCCTTCGCCGCCGTATGCGCCGGTATTGGGCTGCGGCGCAGCAAGAGTTGACCTGCCGGGTGCCACTGCTGGCTTGGTCCAGCAGTGCTCAGGCATGTCTTCGTTCCCACGGCCAGTACCTCCATCTATTGGGAGTGGCCACAATCTCAGAGACGTGTCGTCTCTCCAAAAGGCCTCGTTAACAACGAGCATCTGTAGGACGTGTTTCACTCTTTTGTCGGCACTGCTGGGCCAAGCCAGCAGTGGCACCCAGCGGCGTGCGTCGCCGACTTCGTATTTCTGTGCGCGACGTTCTGGCTGCCGTAGGATCCGTCAACATGCCGACCGATCTAGCGCCACTGCAAGTGCGCAATCACCTACACAGATTACTGCCGCGCCGTAGTTCGAACGAATCGGATGTTGGCCCGCCTCCTCGTCACATACTACAATCGGTATTCGAGAGTGCACGCCGATGGCAGTTTAGGTTGGGTTCAGACGTTTCAACGCAACAGGTGAAAACCGCCTGCGAAGTGCTGGAT
>JAEZGD010000099.1 GCA_023417165.1 Planctomycetota bacterium | reverse complement strand
GTCCCAACGACGGCACGACTCCCGCGACGGCTCGGCAGTCATGGTTGCGGTGGTGGTGGTGGTGGTGATTGCCATGCCTATCGCCGCCAGAACTGCCCTTCAAAGCGTTTTGAACCAAGGCAATCGTCGGCTTACCACACTGGCTTCGCCCCCAGCAAACGCCGCAAGAGACCGATTTGCCCGGCGTGCAGCATTTCGTGCTGACAGCACCAGACGAGCGAGTGATAACGGGTGTTATAGAGCCGATGCGGCTTGTGGGGTGGCAGGTCGAGATCGGCATCGGCGACGGTCAGCAGGTCGTACTGCACTTGCTGGTGCACACGATCGAACACACGGCGAAGCTCGGCCGGGGCAGGGTAGTGACTCGGGTCGGCGACCGGCACCGAATCGCGGCCAAACAGCCCGAGAAAGTCGCCAGAGATCAGTTGCTCGTCTTCGGTGCGATAGCCGCGGATCCGTTCCAGGGCCAGGCGATACTCGGCCATCGCCAAATGCCCCACCTGCCAGGCGATGTGCGACACCCCCTCGGCCGGCATCCGAAACCAGTCGCGCTCGTCGATCTCGGCGAGCAAGGCCACCGTGTATCGCCGTGCAGAAACGATCTGTTCGACGGCCAATTCCAAGCGATTCATCGCAAACGCACCTTTTCGCGTGTCGAAATGCCGGCTGTTTGATAGCTGAAGAGTTCTCCGAACTCCAAGAGACGTTTTATCCGCCGGGGTTCGCCTTGGGGGCGTGCAGCTTTGCATCGCTAGCGACGAAGCACTTTGCCGCTCGGGGCGAATCGCTAAGCGCCAGGCCAGCGGCGCGACGATGGAAACTTTGCCGGGCAAGGAAGCGCGGCAATTCTCACTCGTCTGTCAGACTGTTGACTGCATGGATGCTTTGCCCCCGGCGACCAGCCTGCTCGAAGAACTCGACCGCCGCCAGGACGAAGTGCTGGCGCAGCTCGAGGCGCTCGAAGATCGCTTGAAGCAGTTGCTGTCGGAATATTCCGGCTCTAGCAGCCTCGAGCCAGCCCCGCACCCGTTGGAAATGCCCAAAGCGGCCTAAGGCCAGACAGGCCCAGCGGCACACTCTTGCATGTTGTTGCCGGCGAGAATGCCGCCCCATTCGCGCTAATCGTTACAACCGCGCGGCCGCTGTTGCGAGCCAATCATTTCTGTCGCCGCGCGCTCGACGGCAAGCTACATATCTGTGGCGAGATCCTCTCTCGCTGGCGCGCAAGCACCGCGCGTTGCCTGGCTGCCGTTCCTACCTTTTGCGGCTCGCGAATATGTTTGTCATCATCGGTTGTATCGTGGTCATTGGCGCTGTGCTGGGTGGTTTCACCTGGGCGGGCGGACACGTCGAAGCGCTCATTCACCCGTCCGAAATCGTCACGATCGGCGGCGCAGCGCTGGGCGCGATGATCGTCATGTCGCCGACCAAGGTGCTGAAGGACCTGATGAAAGGCATCCTCGGCAGCCTCAAGGGTTCGCCCTTCAACAAGACGGCCTATGAAGAACTGTTCAAGTGCATGTATCACTTGCTGCGTGTTGCGCGGCGTGATGGCCTACTGGCGCTCGAATCGCATGTCAGCAACCCGCACGAGAGCGACATCTTTCATAAGTATCCCGGCATTCACAAAAATCACCACGTTAGCGAGTTCATTTGCGGCGCGCTGTCGCCGGTGATCGAAGGCGCGATCCCGCCCGAGCGCGTGCCGGAATTGCTGGAAACCGAATTGAAAGCGATGGAAGAAGAACACCATGCGCCGCTCGACGTGCTCGGCAAGACGGCCGACGGCTTGCCGGGGTTCGGTATCGTGGCGGCGGTGCTCGGCATCGTGATCACGATGGGTCACATCGGCGGCCCGGTCGAAGAGATCGGTCACAAGGTCGGTGCAGCTCTCGTCGGTACGTTCCTCGGAATTTTGGCGTCGTACGGCTTTCTCGCACCGCTCAACACGCGGCTCGACTTCCTGGGTCGCGCCGAAATGTCGTACTTCAAAGCCATCGCGGCGATTGTCGAAGGCTTTGTCCACAACCTGCCGCCGAAAGTTGCCGTGGATCAAGCGCGTCGCGGCCTGCCGAGCGAATTTCGCCCCACGCGCGAACGCGTCGAAGAATTGTTCAAAGAAGTTGAGTCGGCGTAACCCTACGCCAATTCCTTCGCAGGACGAAGCCATGCTTTGTCCCGCCCGCCGCTACCATCCGCCCGCAACCACTCGCCCTCGTTCATCTCACCTAAGCACAGGAACATCTCATGGCAGGCAAGGGCGGTGGCGCGTGGAAAGTGGCCTATGCCGACTTCGTCACGGCGATGATGGCCTTTTTTATGGTGATGTGGCTCGTGGGCCAGAATGCCGAAACCAAGGAAGCGGTGCAGGAATACTTTCAGAATCCGACGGTGCAGCTGTTGCCGGCGTGGGTTTCGCGCGGACCGCACGAAGGTGGCGGCTCGCCGCGCAAGCCGCAGAGCAAAGTCGCTGGGCCCGATGACACCGAAGAGAAAGACAAACGCCAGCGCCGCATCCGTAGCGACAACGTGCAGCATGCGCGCATGGTCGTGCGCAGCGATGGCGACCGCGCTTTCTCCGGAACGATCGTGATCTTTGGCGATGACTCAGCCGCCTTGGACGAGACGGCTCAAGCCGGTCTGACGGAACTGGTGCCACTGCTGGCCGGCAAGACCAACCGCATCGAAGTGCGCGGCCATACCGCGCGGCGCTCACTCGCCGATGCGCAAGATCCTGTCGCCGAGTGGCAGCTATCGTTCGCGCGCTCGATGGCAGTGCTGAAATTCCTGGAAGGCGCAGGCATCGAAGCGCAGCGCATGCGGCTGAGCCAGGCGTGCAGTTTTGAGCCGCCAAGCAAGCAGCAAGATGGCCAACCGGGACCGCAAGCACGCGTCGAAGTTTATCTGCTCAGCGAATTCATCGACGGCCCGGCCGATGACGAACATGGCGTCAGCCACGTTTCGACGACACACGACCACGGTGAAGCGGACGCTCATGCGACCGGTCACGATCACCATGCAACGGAAGCGACGCCAGCGCCGGCCGCCAAGCCCACCGCTAATCGCACCGTCAAAAAGGCAGCGCCGCCACCGAAGAAGGCACCGGCCAAGTCTGGTCATGGTGGAGGCCATGGCGGCGGGCACGGTGGTGGAGGTCACGGCGGAGGTCATGGCAAACCAGCCGCCAAGAAACCAGCTAAACCGGCGAAGTCGGGACACGGCGGACATCACTAAAACGTCGACCGCGCACTTACTCGCGGCGATCGAGATGCCCGCTCTTGCCAATCGCCCACAACAGTCGCAGGCCCAGCAAGATGCTGGTGACACAGCCGGCGACACCCAGAATCGACAGGCTGCTGATCGACCACTGATCGGACCACTCTGGCGGAATGAACAGCAGCGTAAACAAGTCGCCCAGGCGGGGCGCTACGCCGGTGCTCAGCATCATCGATGAGCCAACAAACAGCGCACTAGAAAGCAGCCCGAGCACCAGCCGATTCACCGACGGCCCAAAGCCACGATGATCGAGGTGCACGTCGAACTCGCCGGCTTGCACCTGATCGAGAATCTCGATGATTCGCCGCGGCAAGATCTCGGCCAGTTGTTCGACTTCCAGATACAGCCGCCGAAACTTCTGCAATTGCCGCTTGGGACTCAGTCGCCGCAGCATCATTTTGCGATAAAACGGCTGCATCACTTCCATCAGGCTGAAGCGGGGCGACAACATCTTGGTCGTCCCTTCCAGCGTGACAAGCACCCGGATCAGCAGTCCCACCTGCGGCGGCAGCAGGATGTTGTAACGGTGAATGATGTCGACCATGTCGTGCAGCGCGCCCGAGAGATCGAAGCGGTCGAGCGGCTGACTGGAATAGTGCCCCACAAAGTCGGCCACTTCGCTGGCGAGCGCGTTCTCGTCCAAAACTTGCGGCACTTGTCCGATCTTCTTGATCATCGCGGTCAACAACGGCACATCGTTCTGGATCATCGCCATCAGCAAATCGCTAATGTCTTCGCGCAGGCGGTCGTCCAGCCGGCCTACCGAACCAAAATCCAGAATCCCAATCACGCCGCCAGGCAGCAGCACAAAGTTGCCAGGGTGCGGATCGGCATGATAAAATCCGTACGAGAAGATCATCTTCATGTACAGCGTCGCACCGCGATGGGCGACCTCTTCGCAGTCGATCTGCGCCTGCGTCAGCCGGGCGGTCTCTTCAATGTTGATGCCCGACAAGTACTCCATCGTCAGCACCTTCGCCGTGCACAGTTCGCTGAAGGGGCGCGGCACGCGGACGCTGGTGTCTTTGGCAAGCAAGGCGACGAACTGGTGCTGGTTACGTTCTTCGCGGCCAAAATCCAACTCACGCCGCAAGGTACGTGACATTTCGGCCGTGGTGGCGCTTGGACGATACGGCTGAAAGTCAGGCAAGCGATCGGCCAGCAGTGCGAGCCCCGCCAGAACTTCTAAGTCTTCGCGAATCTTGTGTTCGATGCCGATGTGCTGCACCTTGACGACCACTTCTTCGCCGGTGCGCAGCTTGGCGCGATGCACTTGCCCGATCGAAGCGCTGGCGATCGGCACGGTGTCGAACTCTTCGAACAGTTCTTCGATCGTCTGACCGAACTCGCTTTCAACCACTTTGCGCACGTCGTCGAACGAATCGGCCGGTACGTTGGCGCGCAGTTGTTTTAGTTCATCGGCCAGCGCCGCGCCGACCACATCAGGACGCGTGCTCAATAGCTGACCGAGCTTGATAAATGTCGGCCCCAGTTCGGTCAGCGCCAGCCGAATGCGGGCTTCGCGCGTCAGCCTGGCGAGCGCTCCGCCGGCGCGATCGGTGAGTTGGTCTTTGGCAAATTCGATGCTCGTCTGGCTTAGCCAATCGGCCAGGCCATACTTGCTGAGCACCGAGAGGATCTCGGTCCAGCGTTTGACGTTGCGATAGATCTGCGGCAAAGCGCTGATGCGCATGGGGCATTCCTGGGCGGGGCGGTCGCCCCTGACTCTGCACGACGCCAAGCGGTGCAAAACATTATTCTAGTTCCGATTCGCACGGGTGGCAAAGCTTGACCCGACGCCGCTTTATCCGCAAACTGAGGCCTTCCGCTCGATTCCCACCTCGCTTGCCATGCCATTACCTATGAAACGCTTCTTCGCACTGGGTTTGCTCGTTGGTTGCGGCTTTGCCAACCTTGCTTTTGCCGAAAACTGGCCGCAATGGCGCGGCGCGAAGTTCGACGCCATCAGCAACGAACAGAATTTGCCCACCACCTTTAGCAAGACCGAAGGCGTGCTGTGGCGACTGCCGCTGCCTGGACCGGCCGGCGCGACGCCTGCGGTGTGGGACCAGCAGATCTTTTTAACGAGCGTTGAGCCCGACAGCGGTGACCTGCTGCTGTTGTGTGTCGGCACCGATGGCAAAGAACAGTGGCGTCAGAAGGTCGCCACCGGCAGCAAAAACGTGCGCAACGACGAAGGCAACTATGCGTCGCCATCGCCTGCGACGGACGGCAAGCACGTTTGGACGCTGATGGGCGAAGGGACGCTCGGTTGCTATACCGTCACCGGCGAGGATGTCTGGAAGTTCAACGTCGCCGATCGCTATGGCAAGCTGGAATTGGCGTTCGGGCTGGCGTCGACGCCGGTGCTGGACGGCGAGAAGCTGTACCTGCAACTCATTCATGGCGAAGGCAAGGCCGAAACGCGCGAAGCGATGGTCGTCGCCCTCGACAAAACCACCGGCAAGGAAATCTGGAAGCAGCCGCGCCCCTCCGACGCCAAGGCGGAATGCGAGCATTCGTATGCTTCGCCGACGCTGTACCGTGATGACAAAACAGCCTTCCTGCTGACGCACGGCGCCGACGTGATCGTGGCGCACGACCTGACCGATGGTCACGAGCTGTTTCGCTACAACCTCAACACCAAGGGCGTTTATCACGACACGCTGCGGTTCGTGGCCTCGCCGGTGGCGGTCCCGGGCTTGATTGTCGCGCCCAGCGCGAAGAATTACCCCGTCGTCGCCCTGACGCCTGACGCCCGCGGCGATGTGACCGAAAGCCAGAATGGCGTCGCCTGGAAGCTCGACAGCGGCACACCCGACGTGCCCTCGCCGCTCGTGGTGGGGGACTATGTTTATCTGTGCCGCGAAAACGGCAACCTGATTTGCCTCAATCGCAAGACCGGCGAAAAGCTCTACGAGAAAACCACCACCCGCGACCGCCACCGTGCGTCGCCGGTGTATGCCGACGGCTTGATCTACACCAGTGCCCGTAACGGCGTCATCACCGTCACCAAGGCGGGTCCAGAGTTCGAAATTGTCTCGCAAAACAACATGGAAGAGTCGATCTCTTCCTCGCCGGCGATCAGCAACGGGCGAATCTATATCCGCACGTTTGACGCTTTGTATGCGATTGGCAATTAGGTCCCGCCTGCCGGGGCGGGATTAAACGTGGCCTCTCTTGAGCAGGCCAGCCCTGAGCGTAGAAAGTTCTGCGCCAGGGCTTTTCTGGTCGAACATGCCGGCAACGCGCCCTACCGCACTTGCCGGGGGTTCTGCTACATTATGGGCTGGACATTTGTTCTTTCACCCGGCCCAGCCAGACTATGCGTCGTAACGACCTTCGTAACATCGTCATCATCGCCCACGTCGACCACGGTAAAACCACCATGGTCGATTGCCTGCTCAAGCAATCGGGCCAATTCCGCGATAGCCAACTGACGCAGACTTGCATCCTCGACAGCAATGATCTGGAGCGCGAACGCGGCATCACCATCCTGGCGAAGAACATCGCCATCCCGTATCAGGACGTGAAGATCAACGTCATCGATACTCCGGGCCACGCCGACTTCGGCGGCGAAGTCGAACGCGTCGTGCGTATGGCTGACGGCGCGCTAGTGCTGGTCGATGCCGCCGAAGGGCCGCTGCCGCAAACTCGCTATGTCCTGGCCAAGGCGCTCGAAGCTGGCGTCAAGCCGATCGTGGTTGTTAATAAGATCGATCGCGCCGACGCCCGGCCGCTCGAAGTGCTCGACTCGGCCTTTGAACTACTGATGGAGCTTGGCGCCGACGAGCACCTGCACGACTTCCCGCACATCTTTTGCAGCGGCCGCGCTGGCTATGCCACCTTCGACCCGACCGAACCCGGCGAGTCGATGCGTCCGTTGCTCGACATGGTGCTGCGGGAGATTCCCGGTCCCGAAGTCGACATGGACCTGCCGTTCCAGATGCTGGTCACCACGCTCGACTGGTCGAAGTATGTCGGCCGCATTGCGATCGGCCGCGTCCAGTCCGGCAAGGTCAAGAAGGGCCAATCGGTTGTCATGATGAAAAAAGACGACGAAATGGTCGACTGCAAAGTCGCACAGGTCTTCGTCTTCCAAAATCTCGGCCGCGTCGAAGTCGAAGAAGCCGGCGCAGGCGAAGTGGTTGCGATCGTCGGTTTGGAAGATGCCGAAATCGGCGACACGATCAGCGATCGCGACTACCGCAAGGCATTGCCGCGGTTGCACGTCGATGAACCGACGCTGGAAATGCTGTTCACCATCAATAGTTCGCCACTGGCCGGCAAAGAAGGGACGTTTGTCACCAATCGCCAACTGCGCGATCGCTTGATGAGCGAACTGGAACGCAACGTCGCGCTCAAGGTTCGCCAACAAGACAACAGCGATGCCTTCCTGGTCGCCGGGCGTGGTGTGTTGCACCTGGCCGTGCTGATCGAAACGATGCGCCGCGAAGGCTTCGAACTATCGGTCGGCAAGCCGCGCGTGATTCTGCGCACGACCAATGGCGTAAAAGAAGAACCGTTTGAGTCGCTCCGCATTGAAGTCCCCAGCGACAAGCTGGGCCCGGTGATGGAGATGGTCGGCTCGCGCCGCGGCGAATTGCAGCACATGGACGTCCATGGCGAGTACACCTTCATCGACTTCATGATTCCCGCACGCGGCCTGATCGGTCTGCGTACGAAGATGCTGAACGCCACGCAAGGCACCGCGGTTATTCACCACCGCTTTGCCGGCTATCGCCCCGTCGAAGGCGACATCCCGACGCGGCCCAACGGCGTGATGATCTCGATGGTCTCGGGCAAGGCGGTCGCCTTCGGCCTCAACACGCTGCAAGAGCGAGCCGACATGTTCGTCGCGCCGGGCGACGAGGTTTACGAAGGCATGATCGTGGGCGAAAACGCTCGCGATAACGACCTGACCGTGAATCCCGCCAAGGAAAAGAAACTCTCCAACATGCGGGCGAGCGGCAGCGACGAAAACATCC